>NZ_CAURPW010000017.1 GCF_963526985.1 uncultured Campylobacter sp. | reverse complement strand
GTTTTTACTAGCGGTTACTTGCGTAAACCGCGTGAGGATGGGGTTGGGGGAGTAGATTATTTTAAGCGCCTAAAATCCGTATTCCGCCAAGATTGCATTTATAAATTTGCGCGGCCTTTAGCCGGAGGCAAGCTCTGCGCTGTAGGTTTAAGGTAAAAAAGATATAATTTAAAATTATTCTAAAAAACAATAAAGATTTTAATAGGGCGGCTAGCGAGTGAGGCTTAAAAGGGCTTTTAAATTTTTACTTATTTTTACGACGACGATCTTTTTTTGCGGATGCGCGGCGAAGGCTAAATTTGATGTTCCACAGATCGTAAATTTCGACAAACGCGAGTTTGAAGTGATTTCTCAAAGCGGCTCAAATTTGCTCTATATTTCGCATGAAAAAGAGGATTTTTATTTCACGATGATAAACTCCATGGGCACTCCGCTGGCTAGGCGGGTTTTAAGGCCGAGCGGCGAATTTGAAGCTATCGGCTTTTTGCCGCCAAATAGCGCCTACAACGAGCTTTTTGTTAAAGTGCTAAGTGTCATAAAATCAAACCAAAAAGAGGCCGTCATAACGGCAAATAACGAAAATTTTAAGGTAAGAGCCCTTGATATACGTTAGTAAGCCAGCCATCATCAGCGCAGCCGGAGTCGGCGCGGAGGAAAATTTTGCAAATTTATGCGGCAAAAAGAGATTTTTGAGCGTTTGCGAAGGCTTTAGGGCGGATAAAAGCTTTATTCTCGGCAAAGCCCGCGCTCCGCTGGCTAAATTTAGCCAAAACACGCCAAAACACTTGCAAACGCGCACCAACGCTCTGGTTTTAAGCGCGCTTTTGCAGATAGATAAAGACGTGCGAGACGCTATCAAAAAGTACGGCAAAAACCGCGTCGGCGTAGTGGTGGGCACGACTACTAGCGGCGTGGAGGAAAACTACGAAACGTTTAAGGATTTTGCCGCGACGGGGTTTTTTGATGCTTCAAAATTTGGCGTCAGTCGCAACTCTTTAGCCAATCCGTCCGAATTTATCGCCGATTTTTACGGGCTTAGTTCGGTTGCGTTTTCCGTCTCGACCGCCTGTACGTCGGGCGTCAAGGCGATCATAACGGCAAAAAGGCTGCTGGAGCCCGGTATCTGCGACGCCGTAATCTGCGGCGGCGTGGATAGCCTAAATACGCTAACGATAAACGGCTTTGATAGCCTAGGCATCCTAAGCGAGCGCGAAACCAATCCGTTTTCTAAAAATCGAGACGGCATAAATATCGGCGAAGGCGCAGCGTTTTTTGTAGCAAGCAGGGATGAAATCTCAAACGTCGTTATCGCGGGCGAGAGCTCAAACTGCGACGCGTTTCATATGACGCAGCCTGATTTTAGCGGCCGTATGCAAACAAAGTGCGTGCAAAAGGCGCTTTGGGGGGCAAATTTAAGCAACGTCGATTATATAAATTTACACGGTACGGGCACGCAGGCAAACGATAAAATCGAGGCAAAGATCGTGCATTCGCTCATGCCGCTCGTACCCGCAAGTTCCGTTAAGCCTCTAATAGGCCATACATTAGGAGCCGCTGGAGCCATTGAGAGCGCGCTTTGCGCTATGCTTTGCGCTAGGGGCGAAACCGCGCTGCCGCCTCACGTATATGACGGCGTTTACGACGATGAGATAGAGAGGATAAATTTGGTAAAATTCGGCCAAAGAGCGGTCGTAAATTCGGCAATGTCGCTGTCGTTTGCATTTGGCGGCGATAACGCTGCGATCGTGTTTGGGAGGGCGAGATGAGCCTTGGAGATTATCTCCCGCACGGCACGGCGATCATTTTTATCGACGAGGTGCTTAAATTTGAAGATGGGCGCATAAAAACCAAAAGCGTGATAAAAGAGGATAATAAATTCTTAACGGACGGCAAATTTGCCATGCACAAAACCGTCGAGATGATGGCTCAGTCGCTGGGTATCTACGACTCGAAGATGCGCGAGTTAAAGGGGATGAAATTCGGACTGGGCTTTTTGCTGGGCAGTAGAAAATTTGAGATATTTAAGCCGTTTTTAAAGATCGGAGACGAAGTCGTCATCGAAGCCGCCTGCTCGATACAAGACGCAAGCGGTTTTGGCGTTTATGACTGCGAGCTTTACGTAAACGGCGAGCTTGGAGCGCGCGCGACGCTAAACGTGCTCAGCCCGGACGAGGAATACGTAAAAAGGATACTAGATGAGTAAAAGAGTGCTGATAACGGGCTCGAGTCGCGGCATCGGCGAAGCGGTGGCTAGACGGCTGACGGCGGCGGGATACGAGGTCGTGCTACACGGCAAAAGCGCGAGCGAGCAATTATTAAATTTACAAAACGAGTTAAATTTGAGCGCTTTAAAATTTGACGTAGCCGATACGCAGGCGGCAAGGGCGGCGATCGAAGCCGATATAGAGGTTAACGGCGCTTACTACGCCGTCGTGCTAAATGCCGGCATCACGCGCGATAATACCTTCGTAGCGATCGAGGATGAGGATTGGTTTGGCGTCGTGGATACGAATTTAAACGGCTTTTATAACGTCCTAAAGCCCGCTCTCATGCCTATGATCCGCGCTAAAAAGCCGGCTCGTATCGTCGTGATGAGCTCGGTCTCGGGCGTCGTCGGCAACCGCGGCCAGAGTAACTACGCGGCTAGCAAAGCAGGTCTCATCGGCGCGGCAAAATCCCTCGCCGCCGAGCTAGCCTCCAGGAACATCACCGTAAACTGCATCGCTCCGGGGCTCATCGAGACGGATATGACGGACGGCGGTTTGCCGATGGAGGAGATATTAAGGGCAATCCCCGCTAAAAGAGCGGGCAAAGCAGACGAGGTCGCGCCTTTGGTGGAGTTTTTGCTAAGCGAGGGCGCAGCCTACATAACGAGGCAGGTTATCGGCGTAAACGGAGGGCTTTGCTGATGCGAGTTTTTATAACCGGCATGGGCATGGTGAGTGCATTTGGCAAGAGTTGGGACGAGATAAGGGCTAAATTTGAGCTTGGCAAAAACGCCGTGAGATATATGCGGCAGTGGGATAGATATGAGGATCTAAATACCCGCCTAGCCGCACCCATAGAGGGCTACGAGTGCCCTAGCTCGTGGGACCGCAAGCAGCTAAGAAGCCTAGGCATAGTCTCGATGTATAGCGTCGAGGCGGCGGGTCTAGCTCTAAGAGACGCAGGGCTGATGCGAGGCGAAAATTTAGACGCCGCGAGCCTCGATCCTAGCGTGCAAGAGGGCAGACTAGGGGTCGCGTGCGGTTCGTCCACAGGCAGCACCGAGTCGATACTCGCGATGGCAAAGCTACTCGAGCGCGGCGAAAACGAGTGTAATGCCAACACCTACATCAAGATGATGCCTCACACCACGGCGGCAAATATCGCGCTTTTTTACTCGCTAAAAGGGCGCATAATCCCGACGTCATCGGCCTGCACGAGCGGTTCGCACGCAATCGGATACGCCTACGAGAGTATCAAAAGCGGTAAGATCGACATGATGCTAGCAGGCGGCGCAGAGGAGCTTTGTCCTAGCGAGGCGTACGTGTTTGACATGCTTTATGCCACTAGCGTGAAAAATGGCTCGCCCGAGATTTCGCCGGCTCCGTTTGACGAGGGGCGCGACGGGCTTGTGCTAGGCGAGGGCGCGGGGATGCTTTTACTAGAGAGTGAGCGAAGCGCCCTAAAACGCGGAGCTAAAATTTACGCCGAGGTCGTAGGTTTTGGCTCAAACTGCGACGGCTCGCACGTAACGCGACCGCAAAGCGCGACGATGAAAGGCGCGATGGCTCTAGCTTTAAAAGATGCAAATTTAACGCCTGAAAAGATCGGCTACGTAAACGCTCACGCCACGGCGACTAAGCAGGGCGACATCGCCGAAAGTATCGCTACAAACGAGCTTTTCGGCGACAAGATCGCTATCAGCTCGCTAAAAAGCTACCTCGGCCATACGCTAGGAGCTTGCGGCGGCTTGGAGGCGATATTTAGCGTGATGATGATGCGGGAGAAGAGATTTTTCCCGACGATAAATTTAACCGACGTCGATCCGGAGTGCGCGCCGCTTTTTTATCTGAGCGAGCAAACGGCGATAGATACGGACTTTGTTATGAGCAACAACTTTGCTTTCGGCGGAGTAAATACCTCGCTAATTTTTAAAAAAATTTAAAACCAAGCGGCAAAGTGGGTCTAAACATCGGCGAAAAACCAAAGCCCCAAACGGTGCTTTTGCTCGGCAAATACTTTTTAAAGATATAGCAAAGCAAGAGCGCGAGCGTCGTTTGCCTTTGCGGGGTAAAATTTGGGCTAAAACCGAGCTTTTATGTTTATACTAACGAAATTTACGGTAATATTACGCGCTAATACGGCAAAATAAAGGAGAAAAAATGAAAAAATCATTAGTTTTAGCGGGCGTTTGCGCCTTGGCTTTAAATTTGAGCGCGCGCGACGACGTGCAGCACTTTTCGATCGAGGAGGCGTTAAACTCGCCGAAGGCTAAAGAGGTGCTAAATCCAAACATCAAGCTAAGCTTTGGCTCGGGTACGAAAGGCGGCATCATCAAAAGCGGCCTAATGGCGAACAAAAAAACCAACGCCTTTAACAAAAGCGACAAAGAGGCGTGCGAGTGGGCGTTTTTATCGGCGGTAAAGACCTTCCAGGAGCGCGCGGTGCAAGAGGGCGGCTCGAGAGTGGTAAATTTAACCGGATACTACAAAAAACAGCCTTTTGACTCCAAAACGCAGTTTCAGTGCGGCGCGGGCGCTTTGATGGCGGGCGTAACGCTAAAAGGCGATATAGCAAAATAGGCGGCAAAAGGAGAAATGGGGCTAAATTTTAAACTCGATTTTTTTGACGCGGTAGTTTTTAATGGCGCGCAGGACGCGAAGCTAGCGGCATATGAGAGGGAGCTTGACGTCTCGCACGTGCCCCCGCTTGAGCGCCGCAGGCTCAGCCGCGCGGCAAAATGTGCCTTTGATCTAACCAAAAACATCGCGCCGCTTGATATGCCTATCGTTTTTAGCTCTTATGAGGGCGAGATAAATCGCTGTTTTGAGCTGCAAAATACGCTAGCTCGCGGCGAACTCATATCGCCGACCTCGTTTTCGCTCTCGGTACACAACGCCCTTTCCTCGCTTTTAGCGATAAATTTTAAAAATAGTAGCGAAATCTCGGCCGTTTCTGCATACGCGCCGCTAGAGTACGCTTTGGTGCAGGCGCATCTGATGCTAAAAAGCGGAGCCAAAAATGCGCTCGTTTTAGCCTATCACGAGAGCATTTCGCAGGAGTATTTTGACGAGTCTGCGCCCTCTTGTATGGTTTGTTTGCTAGTTAGCGAGGGCGAAAATTTGAGCCTATCGCAAGGCGAGCTGGACGGCAAGACGGATGAAAATTTGCTCGTTAAGTTTCTACAAAATTTTGATCCGAAGCAAAAATGCTCTTGGCAAAGCGTGGATAAAAACTCCGCTTGGCGGTGGGATTATGAGCCCTCGTCGCGGGTTTAAAATTTTCATCGTCGGGGCGAATTTCGCGCTATTTGGACTCATTTGCGCGCTTGGAAATTTGATCTTTATCCCTGTCGCGCTTCTTAGGCTTTATAAATTTAAATTTATTCGCGATTTTTGCCGCGATCTGGTGCGTTTGGCTTGGAGATTTTTTATATTTTCTACGCAAATTTCCGGCTATCAGCGCACTAAATTTAACCTTCCTTTGGGGCTTGGCGCCGCTTCGCAGATAATCATCGCAAACCACCCGTCGCTTTTAGACGTCGTTTTTTTACTAGCCTTTATCCGCCGCGCAAACTGCGTGGTAAAGGCTAGCCTTGCTAAAAATGTATTCTTAGCTCCCGCGATAAAATCCTGCGGCTACATCCTAAACACGGCAAACGAGGAGCTTTTGCAAAAAAGCGCGGATGCTCTAAAAAGCGGCGAGAGCTTGATAATATTTCCAGAAGGCACGCGCACTGCAGGCGAGATCGTCTTTCACAAAGCAGCCGCCTATATCGCCGTAAATGCGGCAAAACAACTAGTCGCCCTCGCCATCAAAATGGATCCGCCCAGCCTCAAAAAACACGAGCCTTGGTACAAAACCCCGAGCGTTATGATAAAATACGAGTTCAAAGAGCTTTTTAGGCTAAATTTGGACGAGTTTTGCGCGCATAGGCCAAACCCGGTCAGGGCTAGGGAGCTGCACGCTTTTATCAGCGAAAATTATACGAAGGAGTTTAAACGGTGAACGAACTAATAGAGGAGATAAAAGAGCTCATCATAAAGAGCTTAAATTTAGAGGATATGAAACCAAGCGATATCGACGAAAACGCGCCGCTTTTTAACGAAGGGCTCGGACTTGATAGCGTCGATGCGCTCGAGCTCGGTCTTGCGGTGCAAAAAAGCTACGGCCTAGTGCTTGATTCTAAAACCGCAAATTTAAAAGAGATTTTTTACAGCGTAAAAAGCCTCGCGCAATACATCTTTGAAAACAGGAAATAACGATGAAAAAAGAAGAAATTTTTGAGATTTTAAAGTCTGCGCTCATGCAGCTTTTTGAGATCGACGAGGCTAAAATCACGCCGCAAACGCGCATTTACGAGGATCTTCAGATAGATAGCATCGACGCGATCGATCTAATAGACCACATCAAGCGCAAAACGGGCCACCGATTGATGCCTGAAGATTTTAAAAACGTAAAAACGCTCGAAGACATCGTAAACGCGGTGGCTAAAAAATTTGACGAGCAAGCTTAAAATCGTCCTAAGCGTAGTTAGCGTCATCTACCCGTTCGCGCTATTTTTCGCGGGCGATTTTGCATTTTGGGTCGTTTGGGCGCTGGCTGTGCTGTGGATAGCGCGCGGGGCGTTTTCAAGCGGTTTTGAGAGGAGGCTTAGCATCGCGGCGGCCGTTTTTTTCATAGGTTGTATGATTTTTAGGGGCGGATTTTTAGCGTATCTTTATCCCGTTTTGGTGAGTTTGGCATTTTTGGTGTTTTTTGCTTTTAGTCTAAAAAACGAAGCTGTCATCACCAAAATCGCAAGGCTAAAAGAGCCTGATTTAGACGAAAAAGGCGTGGTTTATACGCGAAATTTGACCAAAATTTGGTGCGCGTTTTTTGTTTTTAATGCCGCCATATCGCTTGCGCTAGCCTTGATAGATGATAAACTTTACTGGAGCGTTTATAGCGGCGCGGTATCTTACGCGCTGATGGGGACGCTGTTTTTCGGGGAAATTTTATTTAGAAAGAGATTTATAAAGAGCGATGAGCTTTGAAGAAAATTTAAAAAATTTTAGATTTACGGACGATTCGCGCGACGTCTTTGACGCGTGCCTTAGATTTGCCGCGTTTTTAGAAAAAGGGGGCGTAAAAGAGCTGCAAATTTATCTAGAGGGCGCGTTTAAATTTTACGCCGCGTTTTTTGGCTCGCTATTAGCGGGCGCTGCGCCTTGCGTGCTGGCAAAGCCGGTTTATGAGGCAAATTTGACCGCCGTAAACGATGAAAATTTTTCAAATTTTCTTTCAAGCAAGCCTGCAAACGGACTTAAATTTGATCCGCAGGCTAAATTTTACCTGCAAACTTCGGGTTCTAGCGGCAAAAGCAAGATGATAGAAAAAACGCTCGCGCAGATGATAAAAGAGGGCGAGTATTTAGCCCGCGAGCTAAATTTTAGCGCGCAAAACACCTTTTTTTCGAGCGTTTCGCACAGACACATGTTTGGGCTTACGTTTAAGGTCTTTTTGCCGCTAGTTCTCGGCGCTCGCGTTATCGCAGACGAGCTAAACTACCCCGAGGCGATTTTGGGATTAGAGCTTGCAAATCACGTATTTATCGCTAGTCCCGTACTACTAGGCGCGCTAATTCAAAGCCCTGCCGCAATCGCGCTAAAAGGCCTAAGCGGTATCGTAAGCGCTGGTTCGCCGCTAAAAAAGGAGCTAAGGGGCGAGCTGGGCAAAATCTGCGACGCGCGTATCGTCGAAATCTACGGCAGCACGGAAACTGGCATAGTAGCTAGAGACGAGGGGTGCGGGCTTAGGCTGTTTGGCGCGGTGAACGCCGGGCTAGACGGTAGAGGCGCGCTAAACGTGAGTTCGCCTTGGTGCGAGTTTTTTCAGACTAACGACGCGGCTAGCATCGACGAGGGCCGTCTCGCGCTACAAGGCAGGATAGACCGCATCGTCAAGCTAAACGACAAGCGCGTGAGCCTGGAGAGTATCGAAGCAAAGCTGCTAGAAAGCGGCCTGCTCGCGGACTGCTACTGCGCGCCGCATCCCAAATTTAAACGCATCGCCGCGCTTTTAGAGCTTAACGGCGAGGGGCTAAAAAAATTTAGAAAAATCGGCAAAAAAGGCGTTGCAGACGAGCTAAAAGAGCTTTTGAAGCTCGAGTTTAAAAATAGCGTGCGATACTTTAAAATCGTGGAAAAAATGCCGCGAAACCAGCAGGGCAAATTTGAAAAAAGCGAATTTGAAAACGCGCTATTTGCTAGTCCCAAACCCGTCTGGAGCGGAGGGCGCGTAAATGAGGCGGGCGAAATTTGTTATGGAAGGGGCCAAAATTTAGAGAGCGGTTTAAGTTGCGGCACAAACGATAACAGCGTTAAATTTGACGCAAGCGGTGAGCGTCTTGACGGCGTGCAAAAATACGAATTTAGCGCCGTCATGCACGCAGGGCTTGAGATTTTCGAGAGCCATTTTCCAAATTTACCGCTGCTGCCTGGATTTATGCAGCTTGACTACGTCTTTGAGCTAGCTAGCATGGTGGGTATCGACGTTAGCGGCGCAAGAGCTGTAGAAAATCTAAAATTTATGAAGTTTGTAAGACCTGGCGATTTGCTCCTAGTTTGTTTTGAAAAGCGCGGCGGCAAACTTTACTTTGAGCTATTTTGCAACGGCGAAAAGTGCTCGACGGGTAGGGCTGTGCTTTGAATAAATTTGCGTTTTTAGTGCCCTTTTACAATCACCCGCAAAATATCAAAGCCCTGGTTGCTGCGCTAAAAACATACGAGCTGCCCGTTATCGTCGTGGACGACGGCTCGGACGAGGCTAGCAAACTAATCTTAGCGGAGCTTGAGCGCACGGAGGACATCTTGCTGCTCACGCGCGCGCAAAACGGCGGCAAGGGTATCGCAATGAAGGACGGGTTTAAATTTGCTCTAAATCGCGGCTTTAGCCACGTTTTACAAATCGACGCCGATTTTCAGCACGACGCTGCGCTCATCGGCGAGTTTTTGAGGCAGAGCGAGACGCACCCGCAAAGTATCGTCTGCGCAAATCCCATCTACGGCGAGGATGCGCCAAAATCACGCGTTTACGGCAGAAAGATCACGAATTTTTGGGTCGCGATAAATACGCTAAGCCTTGGCGTCAAAGACGCTATGTGCGGCTTTCGCGTCTATCCTTTAGAGCAGCTTAAAAAAGCGGCGGCAAAAAGCAAAACAAATAGGATGGAATTTGACATCGAGATCCTCGTAAATGCCGTAAAACAGGGCATTAGCGTGTGCTGGATTGATACGTGCGTACGCTACGAAAAGGGCGGCGTTTCGCACTTTAAGATGTTACGCGATAACGCGCTAATCAGCCTCATGCACGCAAAAAGCTTCTTTTCTCTGCCTAAATTTGCGCTGGGTAAAATTTGGCGAGCGTGCGGGTTAAATTTGGGCGAAAAAAACGCGGCAAGCACTCAAATTTCCGTAGAACCTCAGGAAAACGCCGAGCAAAATCTCTGGTGGAAAAAACAGGAAAGAGGAGGGGCGTTTTTTCTAAGGCTTAGCCTATTTTTGTCGCAAATTTTGCCCGAGTTTGCGCTAAAGCTTATCGTTAAAATCGTAGTTTGGTTTTATTATATTTTTTCAAAAAACGAGCGCGAAAACATCGCAGCGTTTAGGCGAAATTTAAGCGTTTTTGCAGGCTCGCAGACGCTAAAAGGCACTAGCGTTTTTAGCCATTTTGAAGCCTTTGGCGGCGCTATCTGCGATAAATTTAGAGTCTGGAAAGGCAAGATCAAGGATGACGAGCTAGAAATCATTGATCTAGAGCGCATAAAAAGCGAACTAATCGGCGCGCAAAAAGGGCAAATTTTGCTCACGGCGCATCTTGGAAACGTCGAAATTTGCAAGGCTTTAGCTGCGCGGGTCGAGGGCTTTAGGATGGTGATTTTGACCTATGACGAGAACTCGCGCAAATTTAACGAAGTGCTGCGCGAAATCAGTAAAAACGACGGCAGCGTGCGTATGATGGCGGTAAATAAGCTAGACGTCGCCGCGATGCTAGAGCTAAAAAATATCGTCGAAAGCGGCGAGCATATCGGTATAATGGGCGACAGGACGCCTCTTGGCGGCGATAAGGCTGTGCGCGTGAAATTTCTAGGCAAGGAGGCTAGCTTTAACTACGGTCCATACCTCATCGCGGGGATTTTGGGCGTAAAGATAAGCTCGCTGTGGTGCCAAAAAATAGGCGGCAAATTTAGGATCGAGCTCGTGCCTCTAGCAAGCGCCGTAAAACTGGGGCGAGATAAAGCCGCCGCAGCACGCCAGTATCTGCAAATTTACGTCCGCGAGCTGGAAAATCGCTGCAAGCAAACGCCTACGCAGTGGTTTAATTTTTTTGATTTTTGGAGATGAGATGATATCAAAATCAGTTGCGCTAAAGGCGCAGTTTTACGACGTGGACAGTATGAACGTCGTGTGGCACGGCAACTACGTGAAGTATTTCGAGACGGCTAGATGCGCGTTGCTAGAGGAGATAGGCTACGACTACGAGGCGATGAGGGCTGACGGCTACGCCTATCCTATAGTAAAAATCGAAGCAAAATATATTAAGCCCGTGTTTTTCGGCGATGAGATTGAGGTGGAGGCGACGCTAAAGGAGTGCGAGTGCTTTTTAAGGATCGGCTACGTCGTAAAAAGCGCTAAAAGCGGCGAGACGCTGTGCACGGGCGCGAGCTCGCAGGCGGCTGTGGATATGCGCGCTATGCAGACTTGTTTTGAGATCCCGCAAGAGCTACAAAATGCAGTAAAAAGGTATATAAATGAAAAAAATAGCGATAATTTTTAGTTTGGCTGCGAGCCTAATGGGGCTTGATTTTAACGAGATAAAATCTCAAATCAAAACGCAAAACATCAGCGGCGAGTTTGCTCAGACGAAGTTTTTGAGCGGTTTTAACGTGGAGTTTAAAAGCTACGGTAAATTTGAGCTCAGTCAAAGCGAGCTACTCTACGACACGCTAAGCCCCATCGCGGTTAGTATCGTCATAAACGAGCGCGGGATCTTTCAAAAAAGCGGCAATCAGCTCATAAAAATCGATCAAAATTTTGATAAAAAGCTCTTTTTATCTATCATAAAGCTCGATAAAGACGAGCTTGAGAAAGAATTTGCCTTTAAAATCTCGGGCGATAAAAGTAGCTGGAAGATCGAGCTGACGCCCAAAAATTTGCTGCTAAAGCAAATCTTTACGCGAATCTTAGTAGGAGGCGATAAATTCGTCCGCAAGATCGTGCTAAACGAGGTTAGCGGCGATAAAACGGTAAATGATTTTTACAACGTAAAATGAAAAAATCCGCGCGTTTTTTTATCTTTTTAGCGGCTTTTTTAGCCGCGCTCGCCGTTTGTTTTATGAACGCGAAAAAGATAAACGCGGATATTTTTTCTCTCGTAAATTTTGAAAACTCTACCGAGCAAACCGCGCTAAAATCGATGCTTGATAGCGCTTCAAACGAGTTTTTGCTGGTTTCGAATTCGCCTGAGTTTTTAGAAAAAAGCGAAATTTTAGCCGCGCAAAGCGGGGTTTTTGAAGAGTACCGCGCAAAGCAGGACGTGAATTTAACCTCGTATCTAACTCAGCTAAACGCCCTAAAAATCGCGTTTTTAAACGAGCAAACCTACGAGCTTTTGGTAAAAGATAAAAACGAATTTTTTAAACAAAGCGCGCAAAATTTATTTAATCAATTCGCTTTTAAGCCGCTTAACGCGAAGGACGATTTTTTCGCCTTAAGCTCGCACATGAGCCTAGAGAGCTCAAAAATCAGCCTAAATTTGTCAAATTTGATGTTAGAAGCCGCACATGAGGGCGGTAAATTTTACCTCGTAAAAGCGCGCCTTAAGCCCGGCTACGAACCGCGGAATTTGATCAAATTTTACGAAAACGTACGCGAGATGGCGGCTGGGGACGCGGTGCAGGCTTACGCTAGCTGCGGCGCGCTATACGGAGCCTACGGAAAAAAGGGCGGCGACAAAGAAAGCGCCGCTATGAGCGCGGTTTCGCTTAGTCTTTGCGCGATTTTTTTGCTGCTCGCGTTTAAAAATTTGCGTATTTTTTGCGTCGTTTTCGTCGCGATTTTCGGCTTTGCGTGCGGGCTTGCGGCTTTGCTTTTGATCTACGAGAGCCTTAGCGTCATGGTCGTGGTTATCGGCACGAGCCTGGTCGGGCTGATGTTTGACTTTGCGCTACACTGGCTGGGTAAAAATCAAAACGCGCCCGTGGCGGCTGCAAGCGCGCGTGTGATGCTTAAAATTTTCTTGCTCGGGCTTTGCATCACAATGAGCGGATACGGCGTTTTTGCCTTTTCGTCGCTTGAGCTACTGCGCCAAACCGCGATATTTTCGCTATTTACGCTGCTTGGGGCGTTTTTGTTTACCTATTTTTGCTTGCCTTTTATCTTTGAGGGTGCAACGTTTTCGCAAAGCGCCGTGTTTTCGAGATTTTTTGATAAATTTGCGGGACTTTGCGAGCGCGCGGCGGGAGCGATAAATTTAAAAATTTTACTCGCCGCATTTGCGCTTTGCGCGGGAATTTTGGCGCTAAATTTTAAAAGCCTAAGCGCGCCCGAGCAGATCAAAGACTACGCAAGCCCGCCCGCGCAGCTACTGGAGCAGTCTAAAAAGATCAGCGAGATAACGGGCGCCGCGCCGCAAAACTCCGTCATCGTGCTAAAGGGCGGAGATGATCTGGTCGGTGATGAAAAGCGGCTGATGCGCGAGCTAAAGCAGGCAAATCTAGTGAGAGACTACGCCTCGGTTTCTAAATTTATCCTAAGTCTGGCCGAGCAGGAAACCGTAAAAAATATCTTTAAAGAAGCCGCGCAGGACGAGGAAATCTTTAAAATTTACGCTCAGTTTGGCTTGTCCGCCGAGCTAGTAAAATCCGAGCTAGAAAAGATCGCAAGTACCAAAACTATCGGCGCTAGCGAGATTTTAGAATTTGACGCGGCAAAAAATTTGACGCGATTTTTACCTGACGCTAGCACGAGCGCGATATACGCCGAGGGGCTTGAAAGCGGCGCAAAAACGGATGAAATTTTAAAGGCAAACGGCGCATTTAGCGTCGATTTCGTCGGTGCGCTAAATCAAAATTTGACCGAGGCAAAGGCCTGGGCCGCGGTGCTAAAGGGTGGCGCGTTTTTGCTTGCGTTTGCGCTTTTGTGGGCGTTTTTCGGCGCGGCGCGCTCGCTTTTGGTTATGAGCGTCATCGCGCTTGGCGTGCTAGCCGTGCTTTGCGGTTTTACGGCGCTCGGCGTTCACGTAAATATTTTTGCGATTTTCGGGCTTATCTTGGCAAGCGCGGTCGGGATTGATTATCTCGTCTTTGCGTTAAACGAGGATCTGTCGCGACGGGAGCGCGTATTTGGGATATTTGCCGCGTTTATCACTAGCTTTATCTCGTTTTTTGCGCTTAGTTTTAGCCAGACGCCAGCAGTTAGCGTTTTTGGGCTAGCAGTTAGCCTTTGCGTCGCATTTTACGGGCTTGCCGCCTGCGCGCTAGCGATGAAAAATTTGGCTTAAATTTAGTAAAAAGCGGTATAATCGCGAGCTTACGCAGCGCGAAATTTGACCCGCAAGGGCGCGCTAAATTTAATAAAAACGGAAAAAAATGCTAAAAATAAACGGCAAAGACGGGGGCGAATTTATCGGCAAAACCGTAGCGCAGCTGCTAGCCGCAAAGGGGCTAAAGCCTGAGCGCATCGCAGTAGAGCTAAACGGTGAAATCTTGCCCAAGGATAAATTTGATACGGTGCTACAAGACGGCGACTCGGCCGAGATAGTGCATTTTGTGGGCGGAGGCTGAGATGAAATTTGACGAAAAAGACGATATTTTAGAGCTTGGCGGGCATAAATTTAGTTCGCGTTTTATCCTGGGATCGGGTAAATTTTCATTGCCTCTTTTGGAGGCTGCGGTACACGAGGCGGGCGCGCAGATCGTCACGCTAGCGCTTCGGCGCGTGAACGAGGGCGGGATCGAAAATATCCTGGACTTTATCCCAAAGGGCGTGACGCTGCTACCAAACACCTCAGGCGCCAGAAACGCCGATGAGTGCGTGCGTATCGCAAAGCTCGCGCGCGAGGCCGGCTGCGGCGATCTCGTGAAGGTTGAGGTCATCAGAGACAGCAAATACCTGCTGCCAGATAACTACGAGACGATAAAAGCGACCGAAAAGCTCGCAAACATGGGCTTTGTCGTGATGCCCTATATGTATCCCGACCTAAACGTCGCGCGCGATCTGGCGTCGGCGGGAGCTGCGTGCGTGATGCCGCTGGGCGCTCCGATCGGGACGAATAAAGGCCTTTGTACGCGCGAATTTATAAAAATTTTACTCGCCGAGATAGACCTGCCCGTGATCGTGGATGCGGGTATCGGTAGCCCCGCGCAGGCGTGCGAAGCGATGCAGATGGGCTGCGCGGCCCTGATGGCAAACACCGCTATCGCGACTGCGGGCGACGTAAAAACTATGGCGCGAGCATTTGCGCTAGCGATACGGGCGGGCAGGCTAGCGTATCTATCGGGACTTGGCAATGTAAGCGAGAGCGCTAGAGCATCGAGTCCGCTGACGGGATTTTTGGAGTAAATTTGGCTTCAAATTTGACGGTATGAAAAACGGCGTCAAATTTGAGGCGGGCGAGGATTAAATTTGCCTCGTTAAATTCTGCGAATTTTAAATTTGATAAATTTGCCGAGTTTTAAATTTAGCGCCGAAAAAGCGCAGGTCTAGGCGCATAAAATTTGCCGCCTTGCGTCCTAAAAACTATCAAATTTAGACGAAAAAACGGAGAAATGTTTGAAAAATATAGACGTGATGGAGTATGCGGCGGACGCCCAGCGTATCGACGAAACGCTGATGCGGCGCGTTCTAGCCGCGCGCGAGGGCTACGACTACGAGAAATTTGACGCGCTTAGCGTAAAGCGCGCTCTTGGCGAAGAAAATCTAAGCGTAGAGGGCCTAAAAGCGCTTCTAAGCCCCGCTGCGGGCGCATTTTTAGGCGAGATGGCTGAGGCGGCGCGAGATAGAACGCGCAGGCAGTTTGGCAACTCGGTGCAGTTTTTTACGCCACTTTATATCTCAAATTTTTGCGATAGCGACTGCGTCTACTGCGGCTTTAGCTCGAAAAACAAGATCTCTCGCGTGCGGCTAAAGGCGGACGAGGCGGCGACGGAGCTAGCAAATATCGCAAAAAGCGGGCTAAAAGACGTGCTGATCCTAACCGGCGAAAGCGCGAAAAAAAGCGACCTGGGCTACATCGGCGAGGTTTGCAGGGAAGCCTCTAGGCTTTTTAGCAACGTCGGCGTCGAGATCTATCCGCTAAATGCCGATGAATACGCGTTTTTGCACGGTTGCGGCGCGGACTACGTCGTGGTTTTTCAGGAGACTTACGACCCGGCGACGTATGCGAGATTTCACCTCGGCGGCGTCAAGCGCTCGTTTGCCTACCGCTTCCACGCCCAGGAGCGCGCTCTCATGGGCGGTATGCGCAGCGTCGGATTTGCCGCGCTTTTGGGGCTTGACGACTTTAGAAAGGACGCTCTAGCCACCGCGCTGCACGCGCATCTCATCCAGCAAAAGTACCCGCACGCCGAGATCGCGCTGTCTTGTCCGCGCCTACGCCCCGCGATAAACAAGGCTCACGTCGGCCCGAGGGACGTCGATGAGAGGGCGCTGTTTCAGGTTATCTGCGCGTACCGCCTCTTTTTGCCCTACGCAAATATCACGATCTCTACGCGCGAGTCGGCGCGCTTTAGGGACGGCGTCATCGCAGTCGCCGCAAATAAAATCTCGGCCGGCGTTAGCACTGGCGTGGGGACGCACTCTGATAAGGCCAAAAAAGGCGACGAGCAGTTTGAGATCAGCGACGCGCGCTCGGTCGAGGAGATACTGGGCGCCGTGCGAGGACTGAATTTGCAGCCTGTGATGAGCGAGCATATTTACGTTTGAGGCGGCTGGTTATCGGTCGCGCGTTTTTGCGGACGTAAAATTTGGCTTTTGGGGTAAAGAGCGATGGAATTTGACAAATTTGAGCTTGTTTGGGTGACGAACCGCCGCTTGAGCGAGGATTTTTTCGCTGACGTTAGGCGCGTAGCGCAGGGCGGCAAGGCGGATAAAATTTTGCTTAGAGAGAGCGATTTGCCAGGGGACGAATATGAAAATTTAGCCCAAAAAATGCTTGATATCATCGCTGAGTGCGGCTCTGGCGCGCAGCTCGTTTTACATACTTACGCAAACGTCGCAAGCAAACTAGGTATCTGCGAACTACATCTGCCTTTTACTAAATTTAGGGCGTTAAGCGGCGAGCGGGCTGTAAATTTAGCGGATTTAAATTTGGTAAAATCAGGTAGCGTCCGTGCGGATAAAGATGAAATTAGCGGCGTTTATGCGCCGAATTTGACGCAAAATCTCAAAATCGGCGTTTCGGTGCACTCTTTAGAGCAGGCTCTAGCGGCGCAAGAGCTGGGTGCCGATTACGTCGTGGCGGGGCATATTTTTGATACGCCCTCTCACGCGTCAGAGCGGGGCAGAGGGACTAAATTTTTGCGGGAGATTTGCGAGAAATTAAGCATAAAAACCTACGCTATCGGCGGGATAAATTTTAAAAATTTAGGCGAAATCAAGGATGCGGGCGCGGCGGGCGCGTATGTGATGCGGGGATTTTTAGGCTAAATTTAGGGCGCTTTGCCTACGCGCCGGTACCAAAAATCAGATCAAAGCCTAGCCGTAGCACAAAAATAAAAATTAGCCTTTGCCGTAAGCTCGTAGGTTTCGTTACTCTGCGAATCTCCATTAAACCGCGCCCGCGGCGTGTTTGGCGTTTCAAACTAAAATACGCGTCGCGACTCTAAAAAGACTTGAAAATTGGGTGCGCGAGGGCTTTGCGCGAGCTAAATTTAAAGGAAATAAATGCGAGATAACGGGCTAGAATACGACTTTATCGGCGAGTTTTCAAATGGCTGTCTGGCTGCGATTTGCGGTAAAAGCAAAAAATGGGGGCTGATAAACTCAAGCGGTGAGGATGTTTTGCCCTGCGTTTACGATAACCTTTGGTGTTTGCCAGAGTTTTTTACGCTCGAAAAAGGCGGAAAGCTCGGCCTAGCAAACGCGCGAGGAAAAATCGTCCTGCCCTGCGAATACGGCGATATCGTAGGCGAGGAAGGGGCGGGCTTGGAGCCTTTATTTCGCACGAAAAAGGGCGAAAAATGGGGAGTCATAGACAAAAACGGCGGAGCTATGATACCTTTTAAATTTGAGGATGTCGGTATACCGGGTAAAAACGGCTTTACGGTAGTGCGAGAGGGCGAAAAGTACGCAATCGCGGGCAAAGACGACATAACCGTCCCCTTTGAATACGATTTTTTAGACGAGAGCGAGGATGGCGTATTTATAGCGCAAAAGGGCGCAAAATACGGGCTAATATCAAGTACGGACGATATACTCGCTCCGCTAGACTTTGAGGATATAGACATTTTTGAGGATGGGCTGGCTAAGGCTGAAAAGGACGGCAAAGTCGGCTTTTTAGACGTAAGTGGACGAGTTGCGATACCGTTTAGATACTGCTGGGCAAGCGCTTTTAAAGGCGGTATTGCTTCTGCTCAAAAAGATGACAAATGGTATATCGTAGATAAAAACGGCAAAACGGTAGCGCCGAGATAGCGTAGGCGCAAATTTAACCGTTTTACGCCGCGCTTAAAAAGCGGTAAATAAACTAAAACTAAATGCGAAGGAACAAAAATGGACGAAAGCAAAAAGATAATCGTCGAAAAAATGATAGCCTACGAAAAAAGGCTGATTAGCCCGGATCATAATTTTAACGAAGATACGCTTTGCGCGTGGATTTTAGAGGCTTGCGAGTTTGCTTTTGATAACTTTAAGGAAAAAGACACTTTTGCTTTCGAGTATTTGTATGAGTACAGGGTTGCTACCGTAGGCCTACGGCTGATGATGGGTTTGAAGAAATTTTATCCGCAGTTAAAATCCTCTAAAAAGGTCGTCGATACGATTTTAGCCGTCATAGAAAACGAAAAATACGGCGGTGGACGGCACGACTTTGTCCTTGTGCTATGGGAAAACAGGCTAGATATCCCATTTATCCAAATCGTTCAAAATCGTAGCGACTTTTGGGAAAATCCGCGGTTTGCAAGCACGATTATCTGGGGCCTGGTTAGACGCAAGATAGCGGGCTTCGCTCCGCAAATACAGGCCGCTTTGCAGCGATTTACGGATAAAAGAGGGCTGCATCTAGATATCAGAAAGGATTGTCAAAAGTATTTAGTTAACGAGCCTAAATACAAGCATTTTTCGGTATTTTTACAAAAGCAAAAATAATCTAGCGCTTTAAGCTTTGGACGAGGTCGGTCGGCTTTTTTAAGATAAAGTCCTCAACCAGAAAATTTGTAAAGCCGCCAGTTTGGTCTCCCGGATACGCGCCTGCTTACGGGCTTAGCCGTAAGCGGCTGCGCGAGATTTTGTTAGAGCGGGTAAAATTTATACGGGCGCTTTTACGGCTTAAATTTAGGTTTTAAATTTAGGCGAATTTTGCTACTATTTGGGCTAAAATTTGATTTTAAAAATGGAGAAAAAGTGAAAAAACTAATTTTCGTAACCGTGCTTTGGGCGTTTAGCTTTAGCCTCATCGGCGAGTTTTTGGCGGGGCGAGTGGATAGCTATTTTGCCGCGTTTTCACGCGTGGTGCTTGCGCTCGGCGTATTTTTGCCCTTTATGATTAAGGATTTTGCCGCGCAAAACCTCGCTCTATACGCCAAGGTAGCCGCGATCGGCGCAGTGCAAATCGGCGCGATGTATATCTTTTACTACAACTCGTTTGCCTACCTTAGCGTCGCTGAGGTCGCGCTATTTACGATATTTACGCCGTTTTACGTGAGCGTGGTTTACGACGTGCTCGCAGGCAGACTGAGGCTACTGTATCTGTTTAGCGTCGGTATCGCGGTCTTTGGCGCTCTCATTATCAAATACGGCAACGTAAATGCCGACTTTTGGCATGGATTTTTGCTCGTGCAGGGGGCAAATTTATGCTTTGGCGTCGGACAGAGCGCTTATAAATTTTTACTAGAAAAGCGTGATTTTAACGAGCAAAGAGGGGTTTTTGGCTACTTTTTCGTCGGAGCCTCGGCGGTTACGGGCGTAGCATTTGCTATGTTTGGCAATCCGGAAAAAATCAACCTTGATCCAACCCAAGGCGCGGTTTTGCTCTGGCTCGGTATCGGAGCTAGCGGTCTAGGATACTTTTTATGGAACAAAGGCGCGTGCGAGGTAGACAGCGGCACTCTAGCTATCATGAATAACGCTCTCATACCTGCGGCCATCATCGTAAATTTAGTCTTTTGGCATAAAGATGCGGATATACTAAGACTCTGCCTCGGCGGTGCGGTAATTTATATCTCGCTACTCATTCACAACAAAATCATCGAGCATTACGAACGGAGCAGGGCGGTAAAACGGCTCTAAATTCGGCGCAGGATTGCTAAAACGAGTTTTTGGTTTTTGTTTATGAGCGGCGCAAGTTCGTCTTTGCTTTAGCCCAAAAGTTTTTGCCGTATAGCGAGCTTTGGCCGCATTTTATGGGTGCTGGATACGGCGATAAATTTAATCAAAAATACAAAAAATAAGTAAGCAAGAGCGAAAACAAAGGTTGCTAGCGCATTACTAAAAGGTCAGACGGACGAAAAATAAATCTTAAGCTTGCTTGCCGTCTTATCATCAGGCGGCGCTTTGCCAGTTTAAGCAAATTCGCCGCGGCCTCGGCTATCTTTTTATGCTTTTTGTCGCTTTTTTGCGAAATTTTGCTTTTAATTTTTCGGCATTGCTTGTTGGGCGCAACCGGTAGAACAGAGGAACGAACCGGTCAAATCAAGCGTTTCGCCTAAATTTGGACCAAACGTAACTTAACCGTATTTAACCGCTTCTCCTTGCTTATAGCCGTGTTTTGAGACTACAAACGCAAGTGGAGCGACATTCTTTAAGATAAAACAATAAAAAATAATGCCATTAAATTTAGTTTATTAGCGCAACTCCGCCTACTTGCTGGAGCAAATGGGGGGGGTCTAACTATTGCGCTCGTATGTTCTTTGAGAGGGATATTTTTGTTTTTAGCCTTGATTGGGCGTTATATGAGGCGTCAAAGCCGTTGTTGATTTTATGCGCTAACTCCGATTGCGTGGCTGTCTGGTGCCCGCCATAGTTAAGTTATAAAATTTACCTCGCATCTCATGCTGCGTCGGTATGCCGACAAGGGCCGATAGCATGCTAACTAACGCGCTATTTTACGCCATGACCTCGCCCGTACTTTTCATCTCAAGACCCAGGATTAGATCCGCGCCCGAGAGTTTGTTAAACGGGAATACTGCTTCTTTTACGCAGACGTGATTTTTCACGCGAGGCTTGAGTATGCCGCGCTCCTCGTAAACCGCGCCGTAGTTATCGTAAAATTTAAGCGCCTCGCGCAAATTTCCTTGCCACATCACGCGCGTGGCGACCTTTGCCATCGGCACGCCGGTGGCCTTGCTCACAAACGGCACGGTGCGGCTGGCGCGCGGGTTTACCTCGATCATGAAAAGCTCGTTCTGCCCGGTCGCTTCGCTTCCCTCAGAAACATCGGCTTCGCCGTCGCTTTGCTTGTTTTCGTAGATGGCAAACTGGATATTCATAAGTCCAACGACGCCCAAATTTAGCGCGATATCGCGGGTTTGGTTTTCTACCTTTTCGATCATCTGCGCGGTCAAATTTAGCGGAGGCAGTATGCACGCGCTGTCGCCGCTGTGGATGCCCGCCTCCTCGATGTGCTGCATCACGGCGCCGATATAGATGTCCTTGCCGTCGCTGATCGCGTCTACGTCAAGCTCTACGGCGTCTTGTAAAAATTTATCGATTAGTACTGGCGAGTGGTTACTGACCTTGACCGCCTCGCTCATGTATAGGCGTAGCTCCTCATCGCTATGCACCCGCCTCATCGCGCGGCCGCCAAGCACGTAGCTAGGGCGCACGAGCACCGGATAGCCGATAGCCGCGGCCTTTTCTAGCGCCTCTTTTTCGCTTGTCGCAGTGTCGTTTCGCGGCTGTTTGACGCCTATTTTAGAGATAAATTCGCTAAATTTCTTTCTATCCTCGGCGACGTCGATCGTGCGCGCGCTGGTGCCGATGATTTTCGCGCCCGCTATGCTTAGGCGTTTGGCGAATTTTAATACCTAAGAAGCTGATATCTCAAGATCTTAAAACCTTAAATACTCGACTTACATCGTCATTTTTGCTTAAGCTAAGTCTTACGATACTATTTTCTAGTGCAATGAGTGCATGAGGAATGTTTGGATCAAGCGTAACCATATCAAGCGTATTCAGCGTCGTAGAATCTTCGCCGACGCTAAAATCTATTTTTCCGCTTAAAACTTGAACCATTATCGCTCCAGGCGCCTTATGCTCTTTCATTTCAGCGCCTTTTTCTAAATTTATACGTATCTCTTTGCTATGCGGACCATCAAAAAGCTTAGTGATGGTAACACCGTCAAATATACTATTTTGCCATACTATCTTTTCCATTTACAACCTTTATTATAAAATAATAACACCATTGTAACTCTAAATTTAGATAAAAGGATTGATTTTAATTAAGCGATTTTTGAAATTTAAGAAAATAGGTAGGGAGCAAAAGCCTAAAAATAGACTTTTGCAGGAAGTAAAATTATTTTTTAAGCTCTTTAATGCGAGCAGCTTTACCACGTCTATCGCGTAGATAAAATAACTTAGCGCGGCGCACGCGACCTTGTCTTAGAACGGTTATACTCTCTAGGCTCTCGCTATAGATAGGGAAAATTCTCTCTACGCCTACGCTGTTTGCGCCGATCTTTCTAATAATAAAAGTTTCGCCTGTTCCACTACCGCGTCTTGCTATGCAGATACCTTCGAAATTTTGAATTCTAGTTTTATCGCCTTCTTTAATGCGGATAGCTATACGCAAAGTATCTCCAGCGCGAAAATCAGGCACAGACTTTTGAGCTATTTGAGTTTGTTCAAATGCCTCGATATACTTATTTCTCATGTTTTTTCCTTAGTCGGCGACTCAAATTTTTGGTATAAATCCGGACGAAAAAACCTAGTTTTTAAGAACGCCATATTATTTTTCAAAGCTCTAATTTTAGCATGGTCTCCCTTTAAAAACGCTGAAACCACTCCAGAACCTTTGTAATCACTTGGTTTTGTAAAAGAGGGGGCTTCGAGCAAATGGCCTTCAAAACTCTCAACTTCAAGACTTTGATTATTTCCTAAAACGCCGTCGATATTGCGAGAAATCGCATCGGCAATGCAAAGCGCGCCCAGTTCCCCTCCGGTCATCACAAAATCGCCTATGCAAAAAATTTCGTCTGCATGCTTTTCTATTATGCGCTCGTCTATACCCTCATATCTACCGCAAACTAGACAGACGTGTTCTTTTTTTGCTAGACGCCTAGCATCGTTTTGAGTAAATTTTTTCCCGGCAGGAGCAAGAAAAATAGTATGGGGTTTTGGCTCGTTTTTTAAAAAAAAATTTAAAGTATCATCAAGAGGCTGACATGTCATGAGTAAACCCGCACCGCCGCCAACCATGTAATCATCTACCTTTTTATGCTTATCGGCGCTAAAATCCCTAGGATTTAAAAAATTAATCAAGATAAGATTTTCCTTTACGGCACGGCCTAAAATACTATCTTGGAAGTAGGGTCGCACAAGGCTTTCAAAAAGCGTAACAAAGGTAAATTTCATCAGGAATTTTCTAAAATCAAGATAGCATTCTTGGTATATATTTTTTTGTTTTCTACATCGACTTTTTCTACATAAATGTCGATGTATGGAATATAAAAACTTTTTTCCAACCCTTTGGTGATTAAATTTTCATCGGTTTTTACGAGAAATAGATGATTTGCCCCGACTGCATCTATATCCTCTACCTCGCCCAGCCTTTGGTTATTCTCATAAATTTCACAACCGATGATATCAAAATAGAAAAATTCGCCTTTTTTTAGTTTACAATTTTTTCTAGTTTCTTCTTTTGTAGTGTAAATTATTTTGTTTGTGAGAGTTTTTGCACTATCTACATCCTCAAAACCATAAAAAACAATCGTATCATTTGCGCAGTTGTAGTTCTTGACGATCAGTTTACTGCCGTCCATATCATAAAAAACGGTATTTTTCTTAAACTGGTCGGGGAAATCACATATATTGTGAAGCCTGACAAAACCTTTTAGCCCTACGGTTTTTCCAAGTAACGCGACTTCTATAAATTCACTCAAGGTGTTTTACCGTAACGCGGTATGAAGTAGTATCTTTAGCTTTATAGCCGACAATAACGGTTTTTATAGCATTTATTGTTCTGCCGTCTTTACCGATTAGTTTACCGGTATCAACCTTGTCGGCATATATTACTAGTTCGGTAAAATCATCGCCAAGCTTGACTCGTTCAAGTTTTACTTTTTCTGGAAAATCAGCAATGAGTTTAGCGTATTCAAGTAAAAAATTTTCTACCATTTTTTAAATTATTTGCTAGTTATTTTTGCAACCCTATCGCTAAGTTTTGCGCCAACGCCTTTCCAATAAGCCAAGCGCTCAGCATCAAATTTTACTACCTCAGGCTCAATCATAGGATTGTAGTAGCCGATCGACTCTATCCAGCCGCCGTCTCTTCTTTTTCTGCTATCCGTTACGACTATACGATAAAAAGGTTTTTTCTTGCGTCCCATTCTCGTTAGTCTTACTACTGTTGCCATTATATTTCTCCTTTTGTTTTTTTAAATAGGCTTAAATTTAGCCACGCTCGTAGCCAAATTTAAGCCCTTTAGTTAGGGCGTGAGTTTTTAGCCTGGTTTAGTAAATTTCCAAGCCCTTTTAGGCCTTCTTTACCAGAAAACCTCTTTGCTATTTTTGATGCATTTTCAAACTGCTTCAAGAAGCGATTTACTTCTACTTGAGATAGCCCAGATCCCGCAGCCAAACGTCTTTTTCGGCTGTTGTTTAACAAATCAGGATTTTCGCGCTCTTTTTGCGTCATAGAATTTATCATAGCTTTGATATGCAAAATTTCCTTCGAGTTATCAAGGTCGATATCTTTTATCTGATTTGCCACGCTTGAGAGGCCCGGTATCATACCGATTAAGCTTTTCATATTTCCAAGCTTTTTGACGCTTTCCATTTGCGACAAAAAGTCGTTAAAGTTAAACTGCCCTTTTTTGATCTTTTTATTTATTCTTTTTGCCTCTTGCTCGTCTATCACGGCGCTAGTTTTTTCAACCAACGTCGCCAGGTCGCCTTCGCCCATTATGCGGCTCACGATACGCTCAGGAATAAAGCTCTCCATATCGCCTACTTTTTCGCCGATACCTACGAACCTAAGCGGTATATTTAGCTGTTTTGCTATGCCGATAGCTACGCCGCCTTTGCTGTCCGAGTCAAATTTGCTTAGCACTACGCCGCTTATTTTTAGCGTATCGTTAAACGTGCTTGCTGTTTTTACGCCGTCTTGTCCGCTCATAGCGTCGGCTACGTAAAAAATTTCATGCGGCTGGAGCGCTGATTTGATATCTTTTATCTGCTTCATCAAAGCTTCATCTATCGCTAGGCGTCCCGCCGTATCGACCAAAAGCACGTCGTAAAGCCCGCTTTTTGCTTTAGCTAGCGCTTGTTTGGCTACGTTTAGCGGATCGGTTTCGTTTTCTATGCTGAAAAGCTCTATCTCGTTTGCTTCGCAAAGCTGACGAAGTTGCTCAACAGCCGCCAAGCGTTGCAAATCGCACGCCGCGACCAAAACTTTTTTCTTTCTAAGTTTTAGATAATTAGCCAGCTTTATCGTCGTAGTGGTTTTTCCGCTACCTTGCAAGCCAGCCATCAGCACGATCGTAGGAGCTACTGGCGCAAAGACGAAGCCCTGGTTGCCCGGCGCGGTTAAAACCTTCGTTAAATTTGACTTGATAGCGTCTAAAAACTGCTTTTGACCTATCCCGCTTTGCTTTAGATCAGCCTCTATGAGAGCTAGCAATTCTTTGGTAACTTTGTGATGAACATCGGCTTTTAGCAGTGCTTTTTTAAGCACGTCAAGCGCGTTATTTAGCGCTTTTTCATCGTCTACGAAACGAATTTTGCTAACGGCTAAACGAAACGACTCGCTGATTTGTTCAAACACATTCTACCTTTTATTTACATTTATAGCTAAAGCGCGTATTTTATTAAATTTAAGCTTTATCGCTCTTTAAATCTCAAAATTTCTTGAAATTTCAAAACCGAGCCTGTTAAAATCACTGCTCAAATTTGACCTAAATTTATACCCTAAAAGCTCGATTTTATAAGCATGCAGATACATTCTTGCGGATTTATTTTTAGCGTATTTTTCGTCCCCTACGATCCCGTATCCCGCGTGATTTAGATGCACTCTGATTTGGTGCGTTCTGCCGGTTTTTATCTCGACTTTTACGAGACTTTTTTTGCCTGCGACCATCACGGGCGTCACATGCGAAAACGCCTCTTTGCCGTTTGGCGATATCTTAGAAAACGCTCCGCCTTTGTTTTTTAGCGTGATTATGGGTTCGTTTACGCTAAATTCCTCGCTCACGATACCCTTGACCGCCGCAACGTACTCTTTTTTTACGCGGCAGTTTTTAAACTCCTCGATCGCTTTTTTTTGAAATTCCTCGTTTTTCACGAGCAAAAGCACGCCGCTAGTTTCCTTATCGAGCCTGTGAAGCAGAGGGAATTTATAAGTTTCACTCACTTTTTCGGACGTTAAAAATGCCGGTTTATCGACCGCAATCAGGTTTTCATCCTCAAAAATCACGCTTGGACGCGGCAGCTTTTGCACGTTAAATTTAGTCGCCGCACTCATCATTGCGCGCGCCACGGCAATCCTCTGTCCTTTGGCGCTCACTAGCCCCGCGTCAATTAGCTCCTTTGCCTCGTTGTTTGAGATGCCTTCCTGGATCGCCAGCAGTTTATAGGCTTTTTCTTCTTTCATAAATTTTCCTCAATATCTTTTAAAATCTCGCTTGCATCGCCCTTGGCGACTATTTTTGCTTTTGGTAAATTTTGCTTTAAAAGCGAATTTATCTCGCCCGCTTTTGCAAATTTTATACCATCAACCGCGCTATACAGGGCTTTTTGGTTAAATATAAACTCCCCGCTTATCACCGCATTTTCAAACTGAGCCGCCTCGATCGGATTGTGTCCGCCCACGTTTGGTACGAAGCTACCGCCTAGCACGACGACATCGCTAAATTTATAAATATTTACCAGCTCGCCCATCGCATCGACTAGCACGCACTGCGCGTCAAAGTTTTTCGTCTCGCTAAATTTAGCAAAACTAAGTCCGTTTTTTACGGCAAATTTAGCCAAAATCTCGCCCGCTTCGCCAAATCTCTCCGGATGGCGCGGCACGAGTATCAACTTATCGCTTGCGCCCAAATTTAACTCGCGCAAAATCAGCTCCTCTTCGCCTGCATGAGTGCTAGCTAGCACGATCGCGCGCTCTTTTGGTTTGGCGTAAATTTTACTCGGGTTTGGCAAAAAGGCTGATTTTATATTGCCGCTAACGACGATATTTTTGGCGCCGAGCTGATCTAGGCGCTGTTTGTCCAGATCGCTTTGGGCGTAAATTTTATCTATAAATTTAAACAAATACCCATAAAAAAAGCTAAATTTTAGATAGCTTTTGTAGCTCCTATCAGAAATCCTAGCGTTTATCAAAATAACGCGAGAGCCTTTAAATTTAGCCCAAAAAACAAGCCCTAGCCAAAGCTCGGCCTCAAAAATAACCGTTATTTTAGCAGGTTTTAGCCAAAACGGTAAAAATATCTCAAACGGCAAAAAGCGCGTATTTTGCGTGATTTTTTTTGCCTCGTCAAATCCTGTTTTGGTTACGACCGAGACTGCGGCCGCGTCTTTAAATCTGCCAACTAGCGGCGCGATAGAACGCGCCTCGCCGAAACTGCACGCGTGAAAATGCACGCGCGAGGCGTCAAATTTAGGATTTTTAAACAAAAAAAATCTAGCGGGGATCGAGGCTCTATATTTTTTCTTAAAAGCTAAAATCGCAAGCGGTAAAGCCCCCAAGGCAAACGCCGCGAGGACTAAAACGTAATAAATTATTATCAAATTTAAAGGCTAGTTCGCCGCTTCTTTGTATAAAATTCGGCCGCAGTGAGGGCAGGTCACGATGTCTTCGCCCTTGATGACAGCAGAATAAGTCTTGTCGTTTATCTGCATAAAGCAGCCGTAGCAGGCCTGTTTTTTGACCGGCACGACGGCGGTGTTGTGCGCCCATTTACGGATTTTCTCGTAAAAGGTCAAGATTTTTTGATTCATCTGGCCGACTAGCTTGTTTTTCTTAGCGTATATTTCGTTTCTTTGCTGCTCGATGGCGCCTACCTCAGCCGAGATTTCGCTCTCGATTTTGATCAAATTTTCGCCAAGCTCCGCAGCCTTTGCCTCAAGCTCGCTTTTTAGCGCATTTTTGCTATCTATGATTTTTTCTAGTCTTTCGACCTCTTCGTTCGCGGCCTCTAGCTGTTCTTTAGCTAGCTCGTCTTCTAGTTGAAGCGCTTTTATCTCTTTTTCCGTTTTTGCGGCGCTGCTTTTTTTAGCGACGTCTTTTATCTTCGCGCTAAATTCGGCTATGTGTGCGTTGGTTTGAGATTTTTGATTTTTTAGCTCGGTCACGCTCGTAGCCGCTTCTTCGATCTGCGCTAAAATCGCCGCCTGCTCGTCCTTAGTCGCTTTTAAAACGCTTTGAACCTTCTCGAGGCGCGGCGTAAAATCGTCGATATCTTTATCGATGTTTGAGAGCTCGACTAGCTGTTCTAAATATTTATTCATCTTTTTCCTTTAACTGTATGAAAACGGGTTTTTTGAGTTGGATATTATAGTAGGAATCGGCAAAATTTGCAAATATTTTGCAAGCGACTCCCCAAAATACCGCTCGCTCTCAAAGTGCCCGATGTCTATCATAGTAAGATTATTTTGCGCGGCGCTCATGGCTTGGTGATACTTTAGATCGCCCGTTAAAAACACGTCCGCTTTAACGATATCAATCAAATCGCCGCCGCTTCCCGTACAAAACGCAAGGCGCTTTACCGGCGCATTACGGTCAAATTTTCGCCCTTTGCAAACCCTTAAATGGCTCAAATTTAGCTTTGTTTTTACTCTCTCGCAAAGCTCGTCAAAGCTCAAATTTACATCCGCATAAAGCACGAATCCATCGCGCTCATTTGGCGTAAATCCCAAAATCTCGCTTAACACGTACTCGTTTAGATGGCTTAGATCATAGTTCGTGTGCATAGCGATTAGGCTTAAATTTTTAGCCATCATCTTTGCGATTAGGCTACTTGGATATTTGTCCAAATTTAACGATTTTAGCCCCTTAAAAATGA
The DNA here is from genome assembly GCF_963526985.1 of uncultured Campylobacter sp. Taxonomy (NCBI): domain Bacteria; kingdom Pseudomonadati; phylum Campylobacterota; class Epsilonproteobacteria; order Campylobacterales; family Campylobacteraceae; genus Campylobacter; species uncultured Campylobacter sp. The sequence continues at coordinate 7,071 of NZ_CAURPW010000017.1, read as the reverse complement.
GCGGATGATGCGTAATGATAAGCGAATTTGGCTGCGCTTCGTCTAAAAGCTCGTCGTCGACGTCAAGGCTAAGGTAAACGCGCTCCGCGCTCGCCTCAAACGAGCCCACGAGCAGCCCGCTATTATCCCACTCCTCTTGGCTCGCAAACGGGCTAATCTCGTCTAAAATTTTATAAATTTCGCCGATTTTCATCAAATTTTATTCGCCCTTCGCGTCGTTTTGGACAGCGGCGTCGATGCCAGCTTTATACGTCAGCGCGCACTCTTTGGCCAGCTCGCGGATTTTTAGGATATAGTCTTGCCTTTGCGTTACGCTGATCGCTCCGCGCGCGTCAAGGACGTTAAACGTATGCGCCGCAAGCATGCAATAATCATACGCAGGCAGAGAAATTTTGGCCTCCAAGCAGCGTTTGCACTCGCCGAATGCGTTTTCAAACTGGCGAAATAGCATATCTACGTCCGCGATTTCAAAGTTATATTTGCTCCACTCAAATTCGCCCTGCTTATGCACGTCCGCGTAAGTCACGATGTTGCCGCCCCTATCGTCCCAAACGATATCGTAGACGCTATTTACGTCCTGCAGATACATCGCAAGGCGCTCAAGGCCGTAGGTGATTTCAGCCGAAACCAGCTCGCACGCGATGCCGCCAACTTGTTGAAAATACGTAAACTGCGTCACCTCCATACCGTCTAGCCAGACCTCCCAGCCTAGCCCCCAAGCACCCAGCGTCGGACTCTCCCAGTTATCCTCGACGAAGCGGATGTCGTGATTTTTTAAATTTAACCCAAGCTTTTCAAGGCTTTTTAGATAAAGCTCCTGTATATTTTCCGGGCTTGGTTTAATGAGCACCTGAAACTGATAATAAGCACCCAGGCGGTTTGGGTTTTCGCCGTATCTACCGTCGGTCGGGCGGCGAGAGGGTGCCACGTACGCCGTCGCCCACGGCTTTGGCCCGAGGCTCCTCAAAAAAGTCGCCTGATGATATGTGCCGGCACCCGCTGGCATATCGTATGGCTGCAGTATCACGCAACCCTGCTCGCGCCAGTAGTTTTGCAACGTCAAAATAATCTCTGAAAACGTCATTTTTTACCTTTATTTTATTGATATGTAAATTTCTATTTTTTCGTTTAAATATTTCTCAAAGTCCGTTTCGTAGGCTCTTTTTAGCTCAGAGCTTTCAAAATATTTCCAAATTTCTCCCCAAAATTTCGCTACGTTTTGCGGCTCATTTGGAAAGCTAAAAACGGCGTATTTGCCGCTTTTTATCTCTAAAATTTCGCCGCCAGGGCAAAGCGATTTAGTTCCGATAAATAAATCGTAAAGCCCGTTTACGCCGTTTTCATAACTACAATAAACGCCGTAAATTTCGCTTTTACCGTCATAGATTTCTTTCATAAATTTCGCCCACAATGCCGGGATTTTACCGTCGCCGTTTATCTCGTCGGCATTTTTGGTACGAGCTTTTAGTCCGTAAATTTTAAAACCCTCTACCGATAAAATTTCCATAATCATTCCTTGTCGCCTTTAAAATTTTCAACCGCTTTGTTCCACATGAGTTTGTATTTTCGCTTTAAAAACTCGACTTCGTCTTGCGAATTTTTTAGCTGTTTCGTGAGCGTTTCAACCGTTTTTCTATCCTCGTCGTAGAGTTCTTGCATCGAGATTAGCGCCTCTTTTAAAAACTTATTTTCGTTGCGCAGGGTCTCTAGCGTCTCGTCTTTGGCGTCGAGTACCTTTTCGTGCAAATTTAATATCGTGCCGATCGTCTTTTCTACGAAACTAAAACCCTCTGAGCCCATCTGCGGCGCAGGCACGGCCACGACGCTAGGCACCACGCTCATCGTGCCTTGGCTGGCTTCTATGAGGATCTCGCCGCCTTCTTCTTTCGTATTTAGCACGCCGCGATTTATCATCCCCTCGATTACCTCGCGCTCTAGGTGCACGAGCTTGCAAAATTCGTCTATGCTTAAGTATGTCTGCATATTTGCTCCTTTAGGCGAGTAAAACTTCCACCTTCGCCGAGTCTTCCTCTACTTGCTTAGCTTTCGCCGCTCGGTCGGCTTTTAGCATTTCGTCTAGATTTTGGTCGTTTAGAGCCAAAATTTGTAGCGCCAGATAGGCTGCGTTTACCGCGCCCGCCTTACCGATAGCGACTGTGCCCACGGGCATGCCGCCCGGCATCTGCACGGTCGAGTAAAGCGCGTCCACGCCGCTAAGCGCCGAACCTGCCATCGGTATGCCGATCACGGGACGAGTGGTGTTTGCTGCGATAGCGCCCGCTAGATGCGCCGCCATGCCGGCTGCCGCGATAAATACCTGTGCGCCCTTTTCCTCGGCTGCGGCGACGTATTCGCTCGTTCGCTTCGGACTTCTGTGCGCCGAGCTGATGATTAGCTCATAAGGGACGTTAAATTTTTCAAGCACCTTTGCCGCCTCGCTAACTACGTCGTAGTCGCTCTTGCTTCCCATTATAATTGAAACAAATTTCATTTTATTTCCTCTCTTAAAAAGCTAAATTTAGGCAGTCTCGCGCCTAAATTTACTTCGTTTTCGTTGCCGCTGTGGATCTCGGCGATCTCTTTGCCTTTTTTGGTTACGAGCTTTTTAAATTTGATAAATTTCTTGCCGTCGCGACCGAAAATTTGCGAGATTTCACTCTCGCACTCATCTATCTGCGAGCCCAGAGGCGCCACGATCTCATACTCGTTGCCGGGGAAAATTTTATATTTGCATTTAAAAAACTCGCCGTCAATAGTCATGGCGTTTACCTGATGAGTGCCCTCCTCTAGGCTGCTGGCGTGATTTTGCGTATCCGTTTTTTCAAACGGGCGATTTACTAGGTAGCCGTCGGTAAAGCCGCGATTTTTTAGCGTATTTAGTTCGCCGGCGTAAATTTGCGCGTCGAATTTTCCTGCCACGGCGTCGTCGACGGCCATGCGGTAGGCCCTAGTCGCACAGGCGGCGTAGTATTCGCTTTTCGTGCGGCCTTCGATCTTTAGGCTATCGACCGCGCCGCTTTCGATGATATCTTTGATGTGCGCGGATAAATTTAAATCCTTCGAGTTCATCACGTGCGTGCCGCCTTCTTCGTCTTCTTCTAGGCGAAACAGCGTTCCGCTCTCGGGGTTTTTGGCGTAGAGTTCGTATTTAAACCTGCAGTCGTTGGCGCAGCTGCCGCGGTTTGATTGGCGGCCGCTTTGAACCGCGCTAACCAAGCAGCGCCCCGAGTATGCAAAGCACATCGAGCCGTGCACGAAAATTTCGATATCTAGCGTCGGGATTTGCTCTTTTATCTTCACGACGTCTTTTAGGCTCATTTCGCGCGCTACGACGATGCGTTTTGCGCCCATTTCGTGGTAGATTTTAGCGTCAAGCGCATTCATGACGTTTGCCTGCGTCGAGAGGTGTATCTCAATCTCGGGGGCGATCTCTTTTGCCAGGCTCATGACGCCCGGAGTCGCGATGATAAAGGCATCTGGCTTCATTGCAGAAATCGTTTGCAAGTGGCGCTTTAGCGGCTCGATTTGCGAATTAAAAGGAAACGCGTTTACCGTCGCGTAAAATTTTTTGCCCTTTGCGTGCGTGTACTCGATGGCTTCTTTAAAGCTTTCAAGGTTAAATTCGCGCGCCGAACGAGTGCGGAGCGAAAAGCTCGCCACCGATGCATAAACCGCGTCAGCACCGTATTCTAGAGCTATTTTTAGCTTGGTTAAATTTCCCGCGGGAGATAAAAGCTCTGGCTTTTTCACTTTTTGCCCAAGCTTTCGATTAAAGCCTCGATATCGTCGTTGCTGACGAGATTTTCCGTAGTCGTATCGCCCGCGATATGCACCGCCGAGGCCACGCGCTTCTCGTCGTCGATCTTGCCCTCAAAGAGGCTGCTCATATACTTGCTAAGCGCGCGCATGACGTTAATAACGCGCTCGATCTTTTGACGGTGGATGTCTTGATACTGCATCATATCCATCGCCATCATGATCTCGTCTTCCGTCATCCTGACGTTATCTAGCGTCGTTTCTGCAGAGCTTTTTAGGGCGTTATTTTTCTCTAGCGCATCGGCAAAAGTAGCGATATTCGGGAATTTTTCGTGTAGTTTGGTAAAAATTTCGATATTAGTCTCTATACCGCCGATAATCTCGCTAAGTCCGCTCTCCGCGTCCATAGAAAAGTTATTGATCGCGTCAAGCTTGTCAAACATCTGCGTGGCTTTTTCCTCGCTATCCTTTGTGACGTCGTCTAGCTGATGAACCATCTTGTGATCATCCGTCGGTGGAGGCGGAGGCCACGGCATATTTGAGGATACTTTGTAGTCGCCGGAGTCGAATTTAACGTCTTCGTCTCTGCCCTCTACCGAGGCTTCCTCGGCGGTTTCTAGGTTTAAATTTTCATCGTCGCTAGCTTGCGCGTCGTCGGTCTCGGCGGTAACGCCCTCTAAATCGCCCGCCATCAAGGCGTCAAGTTCTTCTTGCGTCATAAAAACTCCTATTTAAATTTAGGCTGATTATATAGAAAATTAACGAAATGTAAGTTTAAAAAGCGAATTTTATCCTTAAATTTATCAAATTTTAGGTAGCATCTCGGAAACAAAAGGACGAAAATGAAAGTCGATCTTCACAATCACACTCCGCTTTGCAAACACGCCGTAGACGAGCCTAGGCAGTACGTTTTAAGCGCGGTAAATTCAAACTGCGAGTATTTTGGTTTTAGCGACCACGCGCCGATGAAATTTGACGAAGCGTACCGTATGGATTTTTCGCAAATGGACGTTTACGAGAGCGAAATTTTGCGCCTCAGAGACGAATTTGACGGGCGGATAAAAATAATGCTCGGCTACGAGGTCGATTTTTTAGAGGGCTTTATGGACGAGCGGGTTTTATCGCGCGACGTAGACCATCTCATCGGTTCGGTGCATTTTTTGGGCGGTTGGGGCTTTGATAATCCCGAGTTTATCGGCGAATATAAAAACCGCGATATAGATCAAATTTGGCGGGATTATTTTTACTGCGTAGAAAAGATGGCAAAGTCTGGCAAATTTGACATAGTCGGGCATTTGGATTTACTAAAGGTATTTAAATTTATGCCAAAAACCGACGTTAGACTCCTTGCTAAAGATGCGATTACTGCTATAAAAAAGGCAAATTTGACGGTGGAGATAAACGCGGCCGGCTTTAGAAAACCGATCGGCGAGCAGTATCCGAGCGTAAATTTACTAGAAATGATCGCCGAAAAAGACATACCGATCACCTTTGGCTCGGACGCTCATGCAAAAGATCAAGTCGGTCTAAACGGCGAAAAATGCGAACAAATCGCTAGAAATTTGGGCTTTAGCAAGTGTGCGGTATTTAAAAATCGCGATAGAGAATTTGTAAAATTTTATATCGGGTAGAAAAAATTATTTAAATTAATCTTAAAAGCAATATTTTATGATACAATTACGAAATTAATAAACAAAGGAGCGGAAAAATGGGAAAATTCGTAAAAAGCGTCGATCATTTTTTTGATTTTTGCAAAGAGCACGAGGTTAGATTCGTAGATTTTAGATTTACCGATATGAACGGCGCTTGGCACAGCATCACGTATAACGTAAAAGCCGTCGAAAAGGCGCATTTTGAGCATGGAGTGCCGATGGACGCGAGCTCGCTGGGCGGCTGGCAACCGATAGATAAAAGCGACATGATAATGCGTCCGGAAGCTACTAGCGCCTTTTTAGATCCTTTTACCGCCGACGTTACCGCAGTCGTTTTTTGCGATATTTACGACATTTACAAGGGGCAAATTTACGAAAAATGTCCGCGCTCGATAGCCAAAAAAGCGATGGCCTACGTGAAAGAAAGCGGCGTGGGCGACGCGGCGTATTTTGGGCCCGAGAACGAATTTTTTATATTTGATAACGTAAAAATCGTCGATAGCCCAAACTGCGCGATGTACGAAGTAGATACCGAAGAGGGCGAGTGGAACGACGCCAAGGACTTCACCGACGGCTATAATACCGGCCACAGACCGCGTAGAAAAGGCGGCTATCTGATGACGCAGCCGACCGATAGTATGGTCGATCTGCGCGCTGAAATGATGCAGGTTTTAGAGCAAGTTGGCCTTGAAGTCTTCGTCGGGCACCACGAAGTCGCGCAGGGTCAAGGCGAGATCGGCGTGAAATTCGGTACTCTCGTAGAGGCCGCCGATAACGTGCAAATTTACAAATACGTCGTCAAAATGGTCGCGCACCTAAACGGCAAAACCGCGACCTTTATGCCAAAGCCGCTCTACGGCGACAACGGCAGCGGCATGCACGTGCATCAGTCGGTGTGGAAGGACGGTAAAAATTTATTCTACGGCGAGGGAAATTACGCGAATTTAAGCGATTTCGCGCGCTGGTATATCGGCGGAATCTTAAATCACGCAAGAAGCGTTGCGGCGTTTACAAACCCGAGCACAAACAGCTACAAGCGCCTAATCCCGGGCTTTGAAGCGCCGTCGATACTCACTTACTCAAGTCAAAATCGCTCGGCGTCGATCCGTATCCCTTACGGCTCGGGAGAAAAATCCGTGCGCGCCGAGATGAGATTTCCTGATAGCACGGCAAACCCGTATTTGGCGTTTGCCGCGATGCTGATGGCGGGGCTTGACGGCGTGAAGCATAAAATGGAGCCGGTAGGTCCGATGGATGAAAATTTATTTAAACTGCACCTAGATGAAATTCGCGAGCGTGGCATCGAGCAGTTGCCGCATACGCTAAGGGGCAGCCTAGAAGCGTTAATCCGCGATAACGAATACCTCCGTCCGATAATGACCGAGACCTTCATCGACGATTATCAGCATTATAAATTTGAAACCCAAGTGTGGCCGTACGAGGCAAGACCTACGGCATACGAGTTTAAGACTTGTTTTTCTTGCTAAATCGAATTTAAACGTAAATATCGTCGCGAATTTTTAAATTTACGACGATATTTTAAAAACGACGGCGATTTTCTTGACAAATCAGCCTTTTTTATATATAATCACGTTTCGTTTTTTGAAAATTTGTCTTGTTAGCTCAGTCGGTAGAGCATTTCACTTTTAATGAAGGGGTCGCT
>NZ_CAURPW010000016.1 GCF_963526985.1 uncultured Campylobacter sp. | reverse complement strand
CTCGCTCCACGCACTCGACCGAGGCGTAGAAGGATTTTAGATCGATGACGGCGTAGGCTGGAGCTTGGGTTTTCATGGGTGATTAAATTTGCTTGCGCGCTAGGCGGCGTTAAAAAGCGGCAAGGCGGATTAAATTTGACTCCGCCGCCGCAAATACTTTTAAATTTAGCCTAAAACGCATCGTCGATAGCTTGGCAGATGATATGCCCTATCATTATGTGCATCTCTTGGATGCGCGGCGTATCGTTTGACGGCACGACCAAATTTAGCTCGCAAAGCTCGTTCATCGCGCCTCCCGTGCGGCCGCTTAGCCCGATTGTTTTGATGCCGATTTTTTGCGCTAGCTCGAGCGCTTTTAGCACGTTGCCGCTGTTTCCGCTAGTAGAGATCGCGATGAGCAGGTCGCCCTCGCGGCCCAGAGCCTCCAGCTGACGCGAGAAAACAAACTCATATCCGTAGTCGTTGCCGATCGCCGTGAGCGCGGAGGTATCGGTCGTTAGCGCGATGCCCGCTAGCGCGCCGCGCTCGGTTTTGTAGCGACCCGTTAGCTCGGCTGCGATGTGCTGCGCGTCTGCAGCACTTCCGCCGTTTCCGCAAAGTAAAATTTTACCGCCCGCCTTTAGCGTCGCTACCGCCGTTTCGCAGGCTTTTTTGATACCGGCTTCCAGCGCAAATGTCGCCTTAATAGTGGCTAGATGTCCCTCTAGCTCGCTTTTTATCATCTCTTCAGTCTTCACTTTTTATCCTTTTTATCGTCGCGCTCGTGCTTTTGCCCGCTACGAACTCCACTAGCCGCACGTCTTTTACGATGCTGCTGCCGACGACTTCTTTACCTTCGTAGTCCGCACCCTTTACGAGCACGTCGGGGCGTAGTTTTTCGATCAAATTTAGAGGCGTTAGCTCGTCAAATATCGTCACGTAATCAACCGCCCCAAGCGCCGCTAGCACGGTAGCGCGATCAGCCTGCGCGTTTACGGGGCGAGTGTGGCCTTTTAGCGCGCGCACCGATGCGTCTGAGTTTAGTCCGACGACTAGTATATCGCCAAATTCCCGCGCCTTAGCGAGATAACTCACGTGTCCCGCGTGCAAGATATCAAAGCAGCCGTTTGTAAAAACCAGCCGCTTTTCGCCGCGGTTTGCCAGCGTCGCGGCCAGTTCGTCCGCGCTTTTGATTTTCTCCTCGAAGCCGGCCGCGTTTTTACGGCGCACGAGTTCGTTTATCTCCTCAAAGCTAGCCGTCGCTGAGCCGACCTTAGCTACGACGACTGCGGCGGCTAAATTTGCCGTCTCGATCGCCTTTTTTATATCTTCGCCAGCACCCAGCATCACGCCCAGCGTCGCTAGCACCGTATCTCCAGCGCCAGTGACGTCAAAGACCTCTTTTGCCAGAGCGGGAAATTTAACCGCCTGAGCGTCCTCTAAAAGCGCGATGCCCTCCTCCGAGATCGTGATTAGCGAATGTGTCAAATTTAGCTCGTTTTTTAGCAAATTTAACGCCGTAAAAAGCTGCTCGTCGTTTTCTATTTTAAAGCCCACTGCCTCGCCCGCTTCTTTTTTATTGGGCGTTAGTAGCGTAGCGCCCTTATATTTCGAGTAGTCCGCGCCTTTTGGATCGATTAGCACGGGCTTACCCGCATCCGCGCATGCTTTTATCAGCTTTTGGCACAGCGACGGCGTCAGCACGCCCTTACCGTAGTCAGATAGCAGCGCGACGTCGTAACTCTCCAGCGCGCGGGCGAAATTTGCCGCCAGCTCGTCCTCGCACGTTACGGCCTCGACGCTTTCTTTATCTATGCGCACGACTTGCTGATGCGTCGCCATCACGCGGCTTTTTATCGAGCTCGTGCGTCCGATCTCGCGCTTGATAAACTCAGGTCTAGCGCCCTGCTCTAGCAAGATCCGCTCTATCTCGTCGCCCGTTTCGTCATCGCCTAGCACGCTCATGACGCCGACTTTTGCGCCTAATGAAAGCAAATTTAGCACCACGTTGCCCGCTCCGCCTAGACGTTTGGTTTCGTTTTTTATCTTTACCACCTGCACGGGAGCTTCGGGCGAGATACGCTCGCAGCTGCCCCAGATGTAGTGATCTAGCATCAGATCGCCCGCGACTAAAGCACGTACTTCACGCATTTATCTCTTCCTCGTATATCCTTTTTATCTCGGCCACGTAGTCTTTTATGCCCTCTTCCAGGCTAAATTTAGGCTCGTATCCCAGCGCCTTTTTAGTCGGCTCGATGTCTGCTTGCGTATGGAACTGATATGAGCGCGCGTACGGGTTTGGGATGTATTCGCAAGGTAAATTCGACCCTAGCTCGCGCTGCAAGATATCTACGATCTCTTGGAAGCTTCTTGCCGTGCCGGTAGCCGCGTTATACACGCCGCTTGGCGCATTTAGGGCGAGCAAATTGGCCTGCACGATATCTTTTATATAGACGAAGTCGCGCTTGATTTTATCGCTACCCTCAAAGAGGCGCGGATTTTTCCCGCTCAAAATTTGTAGACCGAACTGCAGCACCATCGAGGCGGTTTTGTTTTTATAAAACTCCCTCGCGCCGTAGACGTTAAAGTATCTCAGCCCCACGACCGCTACGCCCTTTTTGGCGTATTTTCGACCCAGATCGTCCATTTTTAGCTTTGAAAAGCCGTAGACGTTATTCGGCGCTTCGCATTCGCCGACTCTTTGCGGGCTTTTTGCGTTACCGTACGTGGCGCCGGAGCTTGCGTATATCATGCGCGCGCCCGTTTTTTCGCAGATATCTAGCAGGTCTTTAAAGCTATTTAGATTAGTCCTCATTAGCTCGCCTTGCTCGGTTACCGTGGTATCCGAGATCGCCGCCTCGTGAAAGATTGCGCCAGGGGCGAATTTCTCGATCATAGCTAGCGTCTTTGCGCAGTTTATGTCGCCCTCGTAAATTTCGCCAGAAAATCCGAGCAAATTTTTAAAATGCCCGAAGCTTTTTAGATTGCCGTTGCTAAATTTCTCGTCGCTTCTAAATTTATCCACGGCGAGCACTTCTACGTCTTTTAAATTTTCGTCGAAATAATGCGCCAAATTTGAGCCGATGAAGCCCGCAGCGCCCGTTATTACGACCTTTTTTATATCTTTCATATTTTTCCTTCTTTTTTTAAAAACTCTAGCGCCTCGGCCACGCTTTTTAGCCGGTCGTCCAGCTTTAAATTTACCCCCACGCCAGCGCTTTGCCCCGCTTGCACGTCACTATCCTTATCGCCTATCATGATTGAGCGCGCAAGGTCGATGTTTAGCTCGTTTGCGGCCTTTAATAGCATGCCTGGCTCCGGTTTACGGCAACCGCAAAGAGTCTCCGGCGCATGCGGGCAAAAGTAAATTTTCTCTATCTTTACGCCCTCTTTTGCTAACTCACCCAGCATAAAGCCGCAAAGCTCGTCAAACTGCTCTAGCGTATAGTAGCCTCGTCCGATGCCTGATTGATTCGTCACCACGACTAGCGCGTAGCCCGCCTGTGCAAACTCCCTCAAAGCGGCAAAAATGCCCTCTTTAAAAACGAAATCCTCGCGTCTATAAACATAGCCCGCATCCTCGTTTATCACGCCGTCGCGATCAAGAAATAGCGCCTTTTGCGGCTGCGTTTTAAGCTTTGTTTTATCCATGGCGAAAATTATACAGAAAAAATCTAAATTTAACCGAAAATCGCTGCCCGTACCGCGATAGAAACTAATGTAAAAAAATAATGTAAAATTTAGCTTTTAAGACTATAATACGCCTGCAATTTTATCAAAAAGGATTGAAAATGAAAAAGCTTATCATTGTTTCAGGAGCTGCCGCATTGCTAGCAGGTAGCCTATTTGCCGCCGACGGCGCGACCCTTTACAACAAATGCAAAGCCTGTCACGGAGCCAAAGCCGAAAAAATGTATCTAAACAAAGTTCCTGCGCTTTCGTCTCTTTCTAAAGAAGAGATCGCTGAGGCTTTAAAAGGTTACAAAGAGGGCAGCCTAGATAAATTTAAGTCTTCTGCGATGATGAAACCTCTAGCAAAAGGTCTTAACGACGAGGATATCGCCGCTCTTTCAGAGTACATCCCTACTCTAAAATAATCTCTTCGGCGGAGTTTTTCCGCCGATTTTTCTCTCTTCGACGCTTCATTTTTGCAACTTTTTTATAATTTTAATTTTAACTTTTTAAGACTATAATCTCGTCTAAATTTCTATCAAAAAGGACGAAAAATGAAAATCTATCGCATCGCTACCGCCGTTTTGGCACTAAATTTATCTCTATTTGCGGCTAGCGGCGAAGCCATTTACAAAAAATGCTCAGCCTGTCACGGCGAAAAAGCGGAGGTAAAATACGCAAACAAAGTGCCTGCGCTAATTAGCATCAGCAAAGAAGACCGCATAAAAGCGCTACAAGGCTACAAAGACGGCTCAAACAACACATTTGGCATGGGCAAAGTCATGCAGCTGCACGCCAAAAACCTAAGCAACGAGGATATGGCGGCTGTTAGCGAGTATATAGAGGGCCTAAAATAAGTTTGCGTTTAACATCGCAGGATAAGCAAGAACCGCAAAGCAACCTAAACCTTGCGCAAGGTATTAACGGGTTTGGCTTTTAAATTTGCATATTAGCGGCGGCGAAGCAAAATTTAGCGTCTCCGATAAGTCAAATTTGCCTCGGAGACGATGTAAAATTAACACGACGATTTGTGATTATAAATTTAAGGTGCGGCTTGGATATGCTTAGTTTTTGCTTTACGAGCGGATATAAATTTAACTCCGGTATGCCGCGCTTTTACCGGTTATAAAGCTGCCCGTACCGCCGCTATCGTAACTTTGGCTCATAGCCGCAAGGGGCGAAACTAAATTTGATACTCGTTAGGACTTAGCTCTCCTCGTAAAAGCTTGCCAAAGCGTGCAGCTGCGGTATCTACGGCATCGTCGCCAAACTCGCCGGGCTCAAATCCGCTGCTGATAAACGGCACGGCAAAGTCCATCCCGCAGTAGTTTGCCGCGATCTTAAGCGGCGTTAAAATTTCATCCAAGCTAAAGCCGATCGCGCCCTGTTTAGAGTATTCGCTAAGCGGCGTACTGACGCTTAGCGCAAGCTGCAAGACCTTGCCCTTAAGCGCGCCGGAGCCCACCAGTTCGTGCGAAAAAACGATGTCGATATAGGCTTTTAGCATAGGCGGCACGTTTAGCCAGTACATCGGGTATAAAAATACGATGCGCTCGGCACCCGCTAGCGCGTCTTGCTCTGCGCGGGCGTCTATACGCGCGATATCTAGACCGTAAAGCCCTTCCAAATGGCGCACTTCGACGTCCGCGGCAGCCTTTGCTACCTGTGACAAGGCTTTGTTTACGCGCGATGCGGCGAGATTTGGGTGCGATAAAATCACGAGCGTTTTCATGTTGTTTCCTTTGTTTAAATTTGCGGAATCATATCGCTAAAAAGCTAAAAGTAGATTAAAAATGCTTGCCAGAGTGAAGCTTTTACAAGCAAGAAAGCAAAATTTACAGGATTAAAACACGCCCGCTCGGCAATTGCAGCGATTAAATTTAAATGGCTCCAAGCCGCCTAAACTCCAAGCAGGCGGTTTCGCCGAGCGGCGATCTTGATTTGATTACGGGGCATCGCTAGACTGAGTAAATTTGGCCAACAAAAGGCTAAATTTGCCGACGACCCACTTGCTAGCAAAGGGCAACCGATTTTTTCTCTGCCAGATTACACTTGCGCGCTTTTACTATTTTGCACGGTAAATTTGCCGTCCAAGACGCCAAAATCTCACGCTCAATTTTTGCCCGCCATTACGCCGTAATTAGTCGAAATTTAGCGACGAATTTAACCGCAATGAATTAAATTTTATAGTCCAAATTTGACTCCAAAATCCTCGCCGTCAAATTTAAAACGCAAATGTCGCCCACGCTCGAAATCAAATTTCGCGACCGAAATCCAACGAATTTAGCGACTATAAAACCAAAAAACACAGGCGTAAATTCGCCTCACTCCGGCGGCTTATAGCCCTTTTCTTTACGGCGCAGCTCTAGCTCATAGGCGTCGTTTAGCGCGTCTTCGTCGTCAAATTTCGTCCCGTCCAAAAACTTTCGCTCGTCGTCAAACTGCCTGGTTTTAAGCCCCCACAGCAGCGCCGCCAGCCCGCACGCGCCAAGCAGCGTCGAGACGCCGATCATCATCGCTACGACCGCCCCGCTCATCGCTCGCTCCTAGCCCGCATCGCGTTTAGCACGACCGCGACCGAGCTTAGCGACATCGATAGCGCAGCCACGGCAGGCGCTACGTAGCCGGCCATCGCCAGTGGTATCGTCACGGCGTTATAAACGAGCGAAAAGGCCAAATTTTGCCGCACGATGCGGTAGGTTTTACGCGCGAGCCCAACCGCAGCCGCGAGCGAGGCGAGGTCATCTCTCATCAGCACTACGTCGCTTTTTGCGATACTCACGGCCGCTCCACTACCCATACATACGGCCACGCTTGATAGCGCGAGCGCGGCAGCGTCGTTGATCCCGTCACCTACCATCAGCACGTTTCGCCCCTGCTGCGCCAGTCTCTCTACGTAGGCAGCCTTGTCCGTGGGCAGAGCGTTTGCGACCGTTTCGCCCACGCCTAGCTCCTCTGCCGCGCGCTTTGCGGCGTATTCGTTATCGCCCGTTAGCATCGCCACGCGCATGCCAGCGTTTTTTAGCGCGTTTACGCACTCTTTGGCGCCCTCTTTTAGGCTCTCCTCTAGCTCAAATACCGCTGCGATCTGTCCGTCAGCGGCGAAAAAATAGCAAGTCCCGCGCACAGCTTCGCCGCCATAAAGCCCCAGCTCGCGCATAAATTTTTCGCTCCCGCCGGCTAGATTTATGCCGTCAAATTTAGCCCTTACCCCGCGCGCTGCGATGTTTTCAAAGCCGCTTAACTCTAAAAGTTTTAAATCCCTAAAATTTGCGCGCAAATACTCGCCAACGGCGCGGCTAACGGGATGATCCGAGCCGCTAACCAGCGAAAAAAGCGCGCTAGCGTCAAATTTGCCCGCGTGCGTAAATTTACCCACCTTAAGCCGCCCCGACGTGAGCGTGCCGGTCTTATCAAACACGGCCGTATCGCACCTGGCTAGACTTTCGATGATGCGCGCTTCTTTAAAAAGTATCCCGCGCCTAAAGCCCGCCCCAAGCGCAACGAGCGTGCTAACGGGCGTAGCAAGACCCAGCGCGCAGGGGCACGAGATCACCACGACCGAGATCGCGACGATGAGCGCGGCGGAGAGCTCGCCCGTGCGCCAGAACCAAAACGCAAACGTCGCTAGCGCGAGCGCCGTGATAGCGGCCGAAAACCTCGCCGCGATAGCATCTGCAAGCGCCTGAATTTTAGGCTTTTTGGCTGCGGCGGTTTCTAGCAAGTTTATGATACGGGCCAGCACAGACTCGCTAAAGGCGGCGCCGACCTCATAAACCAGGGTGCCGTCCACGCACACCGAGCCGCTTTTTATCTCGTTTTCGCCATCTTTTGCGCTAAGATAAACAGGCGCGCTCTCGCCGTTAAGGCTAGATAGATCAAAGCTCGCCGCGCCGCTTACTACGACGCCGTCAAGTAGCACGCGCTCGCCGACTCTCACTACCACGAGTTCGCCCGTGCGCACCTCCTGCGCGCTTTTTAGCGTTATCTCGTCGCCGTTTTTGACGCTAACTGAGTTTAAATTTAACGAGTTTAGATTATCGAGCGTGTCGGCGGCCTTTTTCTTACTCAAGATTTCCAAATATTTACCGATAAATACGAAAGTGATTATCATCGCGACCGAGTCGAAATACACCTCGCCTTGCCTAGAAAACATCGCGTATATCGAGAAAATATAAGCCGCTAGCGTGCCCGTGACGATGAGGCTATCCGTATTTTGCGTTTTGTTTTTTAGCGCGCTCCAAGCGCCCCTAAAAAACCCGCTTCCCGTGTAAAAAAGCACCGGCGTAGCAAGGATAAATTCAGCGAAATTTATGATAGAGCGCACGTCGGCGCGCATACCCGTGAAGTAGCCGCCGTACTGCGCGACGGCCAGCCACATGATGTTCATCGTGCAAAATATCCCCACAAGCAGCCTAGCGTAAAATTCGCGCCTCTGCCCCGCAAGTCTGTGCTCCTGAGCCTGCGCGTCATAGGGGTAGGGCTCGTAGCCGATGGAGCGGATGAGAGCGAAAATTTGAGCCAAATTTAGCTCGTTTTCGTCCCAGACGATGAGGGCTTTGTTATTAACCGAGTTTATATTTACCTCTAAAATTCCCTTCTGCGCAAATAAAACCTTCTCGTTTAGCCAGATGCAAGCCGAACAGTGGATGCCCTCGATGATGAGAGAGATTTTGTTAAACCCGTTCTCGTTTTTGACGTAGTTTTGATAAATAGCCGCGAGGTCTTCCTGCGACTTTTGCGCCGCGTTTTTCGCGCTTAGAGCGGGGTTTAGCGTAGTTTTGCCAAGCCTTTCGTAAAACTCGCCAAGCCCGCTTGCGTTAAGTATCTCGTAAACTCCCGCGCACCCCTCGCAGCAAAACAGCTCCCCGCCGCGCTCTATCAGCGCCTCGCGATCAAATTCGCCCCTGCAATGCGCGCACTTAAATTTGCCCATAAATTACTTTTTCTTTCGTTTTAAGATTTTAGATTATACGTAAAATTTCTAAAGCCTCGCAAAATTTACGAGTCGCGAGTTTTAATAAAATTCGGCTCGTTAAATTTCAGCTTCAAATTTAACCATAAAAAACAAATTTAAGGCGCATAATCCGCCAAATCAATCATTTCTCACACACCGCACGAAGTCGCGACTAGAAACGAAGTCCCAGATATCGTATCCATTCCTAAAATCCACGAGCCACGCGCCGGACGAAAAGTCGGCGATTTTAGTCTGGCTCCAATAGTGCGGATCATCGAAGTCTTCTGTGTATTTAAAAGCCGTATTTAGAGAGGGTTCATGCCTACTCTTATCCGCTATGCTTAGTAGCTCCATCCTTGTAGGCAGCCGCCAGTCTTTGTATCCGGCTAGGTTTACCAGATTGCAGTACTCCTGCGCCTGATCCCACGTTCCTTGAAAATTTTGATTCTCATCCTGCCACATTAGCCTGCCCAGCTTTTTGTCGCTACATACCACTACGTTTTTATCGTTATCTCGGTAGCATGTAGGACTTAGCGCCTCTGCGTTTAGCAGACCGCAAAGCAGTAAAGAAGCAGCTATATATCTTTTCATACTTTTTCCTTTATCTAAATTTCAAAAATCAATAGTCCCGAACGCACCGCACGAAGCCGCGATTAGAAACTCCGCCCCAGTTGATGTTGCCGCCCATGAAAAACACGAGCCACACATTAGACGATCCGCCGGCATACCTAGTAGAGCTCCAGTACCAGCCGTAGCTTTTCTCACCTTTGTCGTTCGTCTCGTATACGATGTTTTTAAAGGCTTTGTTTATCGCAGGGTTATACCTGCTATCGTCCGTGATGCTTAAAAGCTCGTTTAACGTAGGTAGCCGCCAGTCCTCAAAGCCCGCGAAGGTTAAATTTTCGCAGTACTTTACCGCCTCATCGTAAGTTCCCTTAAATATCTCCTCGCCGTCTTGCCACATCAGTTTATAGACGCTATCCGTGACGACGTTTTTGGCGTCGTCCCTGCTAAAACCCGCCGTAAAACCAGGCGCATCCGTCCCAAACGCTGCGCTAGAACACAGCAAGCACGCCAGCGAAGCGGCTATTATTTTTCTCAATATATCCTCCTTTGAAATATTTATTAAACAATAAAATTATACCATGGCAATAAATATTTTCACGCAAACTCCCTATCTATCACGATGAAAATTTTATACCCGGGAAAGCTTAGCGAGATCTCGCGCTCTATCTCGGCGCGTAGCCGGCTTAGATTTTTCTCGGCAAAATCAACCACCACGTCAAACCTCACGCTCTTTTTCTTCGTATCTATAAAAAACGCATGAAATCCGCGCACGCTGCTAAATCGCGAGAGTAAATTCGCCACGCAGGCGCGACTCTGCTCCTGCCCCAAATTTACGCTATAAACGCCAAAAACCAGATAAATCCTGTAAATTTTGTAAATTTCTATCTGAAGCTCGTTTAGCCTCTGCGAAACCTCGCTAAAGGGCAAATGCTCGTCTATCTCGACGTTTACAGAGCCTACGTATCGCTGCGCGCCGTAGTTGTGAAGTATCAGGTCGTATGCGCCGCGCACGATTTCGCAGCGATTTACGGCGGCGTAAATTTCGTCGCTGATCTCTTTTTCCACGCGCTGGCCGATGATTTTATCAAAGGTTTCTTTTATCAAAAGCACGCCGTTTACGATAATAAAAAGCGACGCCAAAGCGCCCGCATAGCCGTCTATCTGGACGTCAGCGAAGTACGATAGCGCGGCGGATGCAAGGATCACGCAAGATATAATAGCATCGCCCACGGCCTCCTGCCCTACGGCTCTAAGCGAGATAGATTTGGTCTGTTTGCCGATCTTTTTGTAGTAAAATCCGAGCGCAAATTTGACGAATACCGCGCAGAACAAAAACGCCAAAAACGGCATCGTAAAATTTGTAGGCTCGGGCGCGAAGATATTTTCGATAGAAGTTTTTAGAAACTGAAATCCCAGCATCAGCACGATGACCGAGACTATAAGACCGCCGATATACTCGGTCCTGCCGTAGCCGTAGGGGTGATCTTCGTCGGGCATCTTGCTAGCTAGCTTTGAGCCAAATATCGTGATGATACTTGAGCCTGCATCGCTAAGGTTATTTACGGCGTCTGATATCAGCGCGACCGAGTTTGAGACCATGGCGATAAAATTTTCGCCGCGGCTAAGAAAAAATTCGTAACTATGCCGATAAGCGCGGTTTTTATGATCGTTTTTTCGCGCTTGCCGTCTTTAAAATCCATCATATTGAGATTCCTTTTCATTTTTGGCGTATTATACCGCTTCTTGACATCAAAGCCAAAATTTTATAAAATGCGACTTTCAAAAACTTCTTTTGAAACTTAAATTTATCTACAAAATTATTCCGTAATTTTAAAGAGGACACAATGGAAAATAACGCGACCCAGCCTGCAAATTCCGTGCAGGAAAGTCAAAAAACCACGAAAAAACACCAAAACTCGCGCACTCATATCCCCGTCGACGGCCACAAAATCGAAGAACTAAGAATGCTAAGCTTAGACGAGCTAGTGCAGATAGCAAACAGCGTCGGCGTCGAAAATCCGCGCGAATTTCGCAGGCAGGATTTGATATTTGAGATACTAAAAGCCCAAACCAAACAAGGCGGATTTATACTTTTTACGGGCATTTTAGAGATTATGCCCGACGGCTACGGCTTTTTAAGAGCCGTAGACGCAAACATCAGCGACAGCTCAAACGACGCCTACGTCTCAAACTCTCAAATTCGCAAATTTGCCCTGCGCGTGGGCGACATCGTGACGGGTCAAGTACGCGAACCCAAAGATCAGGAAAAATACTACGCCCTACTAAAAATCGAAGCGCTAAACTATATGCCGCTAATCGAGGCTAAGGAGCGCCCGCTATTTGACAACCTAACGCCGCTTTTCCCGACGGAAAAACTTCGCCTCGAATATGATCCGATGAAGCTAACGGGCCGCGTACTCGATCTCTTTACGCCTCTTGGTAAGGGTCAGCGCGGCCTCATCGTCGCCCCGCCTAGAAGCGGTAAAACCGAGCTCATGAAAGAGCTAGCCCACGGCATCGCGCGCAACCACCCCGAGTCGCATCTCATGGTCTTGCTCGTGGACGAGCGTCCCGAAGAGGTCACCGACATGCAGCGCTGCGTAAAGGGCGAAGTGTTTAGCTCGACGTTTGACCTGCCTGCGATGAATCACGTGCGCGTCGCCGAGCTCGTCATCGAAAAGGCCAAACGCCTCGTAGAAATGGGCAAGGACGTCATCATCCTGCTTGATAGCATCACCCGCCTAGCGCGCGCGTATAACACCGTAACTCCGCCAAGCGGCAAGGTACTAACCGGCGGCGTGGACGCAAACGCCCTGCATAAACCTAAGCGCTTTTTCGGCGCGGCGCGAAACATCGAACACGGCGGCAGTCTCACTATCATCGCCACCGCGCTCATCGACACGGGCTCGCGTATGGACGAGGTAATTTTTGAGGAGTTTAAAGGCACGGGCAACAGCGAAATCGTCCTTGATCGCAACATTTCAGACCGCCGAATTTACCCTGCCATCAACGTACTAAAATCAGGCACCAGAAAAGAAGAACTACTACAAAAATCGGACGAACTGCAAAAGATCTGGGCTATCCGCTCGGCGATCGCGACGATGGACGATGTAGAGGCGCTTAAGTTTTTATACGCCAAGATGCTAAAAACCAAGGATAACAAAGAGTTGCTTTCGATATTAAACGAGTCGTAAATTTGCGCCCTTTGGGCTAAATTCGACAGTTCATCTTGATCTTGCGCGCGAGTCGTTTGGCTCGCCGACTTGTTTTAAAACTCTCTAAAATTTATAAATTTACTAAACCCTCTCCGCTTAAATTTACGTCTGCGACGGCGGACTATCTAAGTGTCAAAATTTAACGCGGCTTTTTAAATTTGCTTTAGCTTTCGTCGTCCGTAGCTTCTTGTATCTTACGCTAAATTTACGAGACTAGCCGCCTTTATGCGCGCTTTGTTTTTTTGTTTAAAATTTACTGCGCCGCCGAGCGTGTCATACTTTTATCGCCGCGACGGATATACAAATTTTACCGCCCGCTGCTTTTAAAGAATTCCTCTATCATTTTTTGATTACATTTTTCTATCGAGGTAGTCTTGTTTTTATTGCACATCCAAAACGAACCGCCGGATTCCGGACCCAAAGCGTTAGTGAGGGCCTGAATCAGCCAAGAGTGGTAGAATTCGTAGATATATGTATTGTCGGCTAGTATCTTGCCCGTATTTCTGTCTTTTATTAGTCCGCCGTAGTTAAATCCCATGTCTATTATCTTATCAAACATAGTTTTTATATCGGGCTTTTGTTCTAAGAGATGATACGAATCTTCCACTACGAGCTCGACAGACGCTATCTCATCTTCATTGATTTCTTTGCGAGCTACGCATTTGTCTTTGTAAATTTGCTTGAGATCTTTTATATTGTATTTTATGTAGCTTAATATTTTAGACGGTTTTATATCTATCGTCGAGGCGTTTCTATCATCGAGTAACGATTTTATCTCTCTGATTATTTTATCCTCGCTTTCATTATTTGATTGCAGTTGATTAAAAAATATATTTAATTCTTCATACGTTATCGGGATACTCTTTAAAAAGCCTCTTGTGCTTAACTTGGCTGATAAAAAGCACTCTTTTGCAGTATAGTCATCCAGATAAATTCTAAAATATTTACCGTTTGTGACAGGGTTTTCGCTTTTTTCTTTGTAGTCTATAAAATTTACGTAGCCGTTTATCAAAGATATGAAATTCGCATCAGTCGTATTTATGGGGAAATTTAACCAACTAGTGTGATCTATCAAAGGAAAACCGCTTCTATTCCATTCGACTATTTCTCTTTCCCCTGCATAATATCCTCTACTAGTTGGCTTCTCGTGGATGTTTATCTTTCCGTATAAATTTCCGTAGTAATGAAAAATAGCCGAGGTTATAAACCCGTCTGCGAAAAATACCATAAACCAAACAAAAAGCCAAAGCAGTTTGCGTTTACCTTTGGGGGCGATTAGGGCGACAAAAAAGCTTACGATTAGAAAAATGAGTGCGATTAGAAGTGTTGCGGTGCCGTGCATATCGTCAAATATCCAAAACTTCAGGCTCTCCAAATAGTCGTTTAGCTTCTTTTAAAACCGCTTGATTTTTTGCTGCCTTAGGATCGGCTTGAGTTTTTGCGTTCAAATTTGGCGTAGGATTTTGAGCGTTCAAATTTGCCTCGTTTGAGAGCGAGTCGTCAAAATTTACTTCGCTTTGCAACTCGTCGCCGACTGAATTTGCTGTATCTAAATTTTGCCTTTTGGCATTTGCAGGCTTGCTCGCATCCTGCTCAAAGAGCATGCCGATACCCTCATAGTCCGCCGCCTCGCCAAACATCTCGCTCACGTCGTCCGGATCAAACGGCGGCTCGCCAAAGCTTGCCGTTTGTGGCGCACTGTTTTGGTTAAATTTAGCGGCGCCGCTTGGTTTTTGCTCCGTTTTTGCGGCATTTTGGCTCTCGAGCCGCCTTAGTTCGTCGTCTAAAAACGCCAGATCCGCCCCCGCTATAGCGCCGTCATCGGTCTTAAATTTCAGCGAATACGCCTCATGAAAATCATGCGTATCGTCGCGCATACTCTCAAAATCGGGTGCAAATTTAGGCTCGGTCGATTGATTTAAACCAGCCTGCGTTTGCGAGCTTTGCGTCAAATTTGCCGCGTCTTCGTTTAAATTTAAGGTCTCGGTTTCGTCGCGTAGCAAGTCGCTATTAGTTTGCGCGCTCGGAGCCGAGTCATTTACCGTTTGCGTTTGCGGCGTCAAAATTTCTGCTTGCTCATCCTTCTCGCCGTTTTTAAATTCGGCGCCCAAATTTTGCTCCGAGAGCATAGCCGTCCTCTCCTCGCTACCGTTTGCAAACAAATTTCCGGTCAAATTTGAGGGCTGGGCTTGGGAGTTTTGGCTTAAATTTTCTTGCGCGTCGTCCGAGTCAAATTTGGAGCCAGCCTGGTTTGGCGTCGCCTCATCGGCCTCGGATTTCGCCGCACCGCCGCGCTCGTCATCCAAATTTGCCGCTTCTTTTTGCTCTTGCACCCCTACATCCGAGCTTTGCTTGGGAGTTATCTTTATCTTTGCGCTCTCGCCGAAAAGACTGCGCAAAATCTGCAAAATCACCTTCGAGCTCTCGCGAAGCCGCCTCTGATCCTCGCCGGCCGCGCTTGAGGCCAGACTCATGCAGCCGCCCGAAAAGTCCAAAAACTCGATGCAGTTTTTAAAACACTCGCCAAGATCAAAGCTGCGGTCGTAAATTTTGGCTAAAAATGCCTCATAGGCGGGACTTGGAGTTTTCGCGGCGCCGGTTTGGCCGCCCGGCTCTTGGTGCGCTTGGGCGCTTAAATTTACCGAGCCGGCCAGTATCTTCGCGCTTAAATTTTGCTCCAAAGCTGCGTCGTTTTGCGAGGCGAGTTTAGCCGCGTTTGCTCCCGTCAAATTTGACCCGTCCGCAGAGGGCGAAATTTGACCCGCCTGCGCAGGAGCCTTAAACCTAGCCGCTTCGCCTCGTCCGCTGGCAAAATTTGACGCCGCGCAAGATGCGCTAAAATCAGCCGAGCGCGCCTGCGAATCCGCAAATTTTTCTCTCGCGTCCACGGCTATTATCTCGTCGATCGATTTTAGATTTATCGCCTCGATCATCATAAAAAGCATCACGCCAAGCACGAATCCGCCGTCGCTGCTGACGCTTAGCATCGAGCGCGCCTGCGAGAGGATCCTAAAAAATCTCTCGTATAAAAGTAGCGAGTATTTCGGACTTTGCGCGAGGAAATTCGCCTTGAGATTTGCCGTTATCTCGTCTATCACCATCTCGGCGTCGTAGCTCTCCAGCTGCGCTACAGCCGAGCTCACGGCCGATTTATCGCCGCTCATTACAAGAGATAAAATCTCCTCTATGCGCTGCGGATCAAGTAGCCCTAGCATCTGCGCGACGGCGCTTTGCGTGAGCTCGCCCTTGGCGTAGATGATAGCCTGATCTAGCAGCGTGAGAGTGTCGCGCAGCGAGCCCGCGCCGCTACGAGCGAGTATCTCGAGAGCCTCTTTTTCATGCGGGACGTTTTCGCGGTTTAGGATAGAGTCAAGATGCGCGACGACGTCAGGGCGCGAGATCTGGCGAAATCTAAAATGCTGTGTGCGCGATAGCACGGTGGCCGGGAGCTTGAGTGGATCGGTCGTGGCCAGGATAAATTTGACGTAGGGCGGCGGCTCCTCAAGCGTCTTTAGCAGCGCGTTAAACGCTGGCGTGGAGAGCATGTGCACCTCGTCGATGATAAAAATCTTAAAGCGCGCGATCGCCGGGGCGTACTTGGTCTGCTCAATGAGTCCCTTTATGTCGTCGATACCGCGGTGGCTAGCCGCGTCCATCTCGATGATATCGATGTGGCGGCCCTCGTTTGCGGCGATACAGTTGGCGCACTGCTCGCAGGGCTGGCTAGTCGGGCCGCGATCGCAAACCAGCGCCTTTGAAAATATCCTAGCGCTTGATGTCTTGCCGCTACCGCGAAGCCCCGAAAAAAGGTAGGCGTGAGTGAGGCGGTTCTCGTCCAGAGCGTGCGTGAGGCTGGTGCTGACGGCCTCCTGGCCTACGAGCTCGCTAAAATTTCGCGGTCTATATCTAAGCGCTAATGCTTGCAACACGGATTTTTCCTTAAATTTAAAATGTGATATTCTACTTTTTTTTGGATAAAAATTTAATATATTACGGCTCGGCGCGTCGCGAGGCGGGATAAATTTCGGCGAGCAAATTTGCCTGCAAGCGCGGATCCGTCACGTGCCGGTATCTGGCGGGCAAATTTGACGCGCGCTGCTTGCTTGCGATAAACCGCGATAAATTTAACGCAAAATAGCCAAGTCCAAACGCCGTCAAATTTGGCCGCGGAGATTTTGGTAATTTGGCGAAATTTGCTATAATCGGGCGAAAATGAAATTCAAAAAAAGGTAGAAAATGAGAAAAGTTATATTATGCGCGCTTGCTTTGGTATTTGGATTATTAGCTACGGGTTGCGAGAGGAACGACTATCAACACCCGATGTACCGCTCTACTAAAAATAAATAACTTCAAATCAGGCGGTTACTCGCCGCCTTAATCTTAAATTTATCTCGCTAACGTTTTATAAAATTTGACGCTTTCGTGGCGCATTTTAAAATTTAACGTCCTCGCAAACTTCTTTTATCTTGTCGTCCACTGATTTTATTACGGTCGTATAGATATTTATGTCGTATTTGTCCAAATCTTCTTTATTTTTTATCAGCCAATCCCTGGTCTCGATGTAGTCTTTTAGGTACTCGTTTTTATCCGTTTGACAAAAGCCGTCTATATTTGCGTATCTATTTGTCAGTATTTGCCAATGCAAAATTTGGCTTACGATGGAGTGCAACCTTGCGTTTTCATAATACTCGGCTGCCTCGGCCTTTTTGGCTTTATTGTATATTTCAGGGTATTTTGAGGAGTAAAGCGCGTTCATATATTTTATATATTCGTGCAGTTTTATGAGTCTTTCGTGCTGTTTGACGTCTTGCGATATTTTTTTCTTTCTTATACTTACTGACGTTTGCCCATTTTTATTTTCTATATCAGACCAGTTTGCGAGTACGTTTTTTGAAAATATAACGGACGAGTTGTTAAATGCTGCATACCTGATCTCTTGAAACATCTTGTCTTTGGCTTCGTATTTAACCATATTTTCTATGGTTTCCCAAGCTTTTTCGTTTATTGTTTTGACTTCGTCCATATTGTATTTCATATATAGATAAATGCGGTCGGATGCGATATACATCATCAACCTAAAAACATACCAATCCGCGTATTTTTCCGCATCGTCGTCTGGTAAATTTTCTTTCCATCTTTTTATGAAATAATCCTGCAAGGCAAGCACGGGCTGGACGATAAGGCTTTTTTCATCGACAAAGGGTAGTTTGGTTAGAAAGTTGCCGTACACCATCATAAAATTTGCGCCTATTAGCCACTCTTTTGCTTTCTCGTATGGTTGGCCGTCATAGAGCCATTCGCTTCTTTGGTTTACGTACATGCCGATGTGGCCAACTATGAGAGCTATTAAGGCTATCAAAAGTAGCTTTTTGAGGGGTTTGGTTTGATTTTGAGATTTTGCGTTCATTTTTGATCCTACGAGGTTGTTGCGGGTATTTTACATATTGCGTCCTTAAATATTTTTAAATTATATTTAAATGTATCGGATTTATTTGCTTTACGGGTGCGGCGGTTTTGTAAATTTAGCGTCAGGTTTTTGCGGTGCAGGTTTTGCGAGAAAAAGCGCGGCAAATTTGTTGATTTATGGATAAAATTTAATGAATCAAAATAAAAAGCAAACGAAGCGGACCAAATTTGAGCTAAATTTATTTACTCAAATTTGGTCCCGGTGTTGCGCCCTAAATTTACCGCCCCAGACGCATGCGGCCAAATGGCTCAAATTTGGCTACAGATCGCCAAACAGCGCTTTTAGATCCTTCGCGTTTTCGTCTTTGCTCTCGCCTCTAGCGCCTAGCTCGTTTAGCTCGATCTCATAGCCCGTTAGCATGCTAGCTAGCCTGATATTTATGCCGCTTTTGCCGATAGCCTTGCTCTTTTGCTCGGTTACTAGGCTCACGACGGCCTTGTTGTTCTCGCCGATTTTAACCGAGCTGATGATCGCCGGCGCCATCGCTCGAGTAATGAGGATAGTAGGCTCGGCCGAATACTCGATCGCGTCGATATTTTCGCCGTTTAGCTCCTTTGTGACGGCATTTATGCGCACGCCTCTAGTTCCCACGGTCGCGCCAACTGGATCGACGTTAGGCGAGGTGGCTACGAGCGCTACTTTAGCGCGTTCGCCCGGGATTCTGGCGCTTGCGGCGATCAGCACGAGACCGTCTTTGATCTCCGGCACTTCGGCTTTTAGCAGTGCTTCGAGGAATTTTGGCGACGTGCGGCTTAGCTCGACCTTGATACCCATAGATTTGTCGATATAGACGCTTTTTATGACGGCTTTTACGACGTCGCCGTGCTTAAATTTCTCGCCTTTTATGCGGTTTTTGCGCGGCATCACGGCTCGCAGCTCGTCTATCTCGATGAAGGTATTTTCATCGCTATCTACGCGCGTAACGGAGCCAAAAACCATGTGCCCGACCATGTCTTGATACTTTTGGAAGATTTTTTCCTCCATCAGGCGCTGGATATGGTACTCAAGCTCCTTGTGAAGCGTCTGCGCGGCGGTGCGGCCGAGGTTATCGGTAGATAGCTCGTATGTTAGCTCGTCGCCGATCTCTACGCCAGAGTCTACTTTTTTGGCTTCGCTTACGCCGAGATAATGCTCGTTATCCTCGGCCAAGCGCTCGTCGCCATCCTCTACGACGGTGATTTTTTGATACAGATGAAGGGTCTTGGTCGCATTATCTATAACTGCGTCGTATTCGTAGTTTTCGCCGTAAATTTTCTTTGCGGTATTGATAATAGCTCTTATGACGCGCTCTTTTACGTCTTCGATTCCAAGCCCTTTTTCATTTGCGATAGATTCTATGATATCCGCTATTTTTTCCATATTATTTTTTGCTCCGTTATTTATTTTTTGGGGAATTTTTGAGTTAGAGGAGCATTATACAAGCTTTATACTTTTAAGAAGTTTAATGCGTTTTTTAAGATGTTTTTGCTATATTCACAGATTAAATTAAAGATTTCAAAGGATTAAAGATGGAGCTAAAACTCGCTAGAACGCAACTTGACGCCAAACCGAAAACGATCTCTCTTGAAAAAATCGAAGCGGCATTTGCCAAAGATCCGCAACAAATTTTCTATTTCGACAGAGAAAACAGCCACAAACAACTCATCGCTTTGGTCGAATTTTTCGAGGAAAAAGGCCTTAGCGTCTATCACCGCACCGTTCGCTACGGCCTAGACGAAAACGACTATATGTACGAAGTGCATATTTTATAAGGCGAGTTTTGAGCAAAAAGGTATTTATCCAAACGCTAGGATGCGCTATGAACGTCCGCGACAGCGAGCATATCGTCGCCGAACTAAAAGAAAAGGAAAATTACGATTTAACGGACGATATCGCCGAGGCCGACCTCATCCTCATCAACACCTGCTCGGTGCGCGAAAAGCCCGTGCATAAGCTTTTTAGCGAGGTCGGCGGCTTTGAAAAAGTAAAAAAAGCAGGCGCTAAAATCGGCGTTTGCGGCTGCACGGCAAGCCATCTGGGAAGCGAAATTTTTAAACGGGCGCCTTACGTGGATTTCGTTCTGGGCGCGCGAAACGTCAGTAAAATTTCAGCCGCGGTTAAGACGCCTAAATTTATCAGCACCGACATAAATCACGACGAGAGCGAGTACGCATTCGGCGAATTTCGCGGCTCACCGTATAAAAGCCATATAAATATCTCGATCGGCTGCGATAAAAAATGCACCTACTGCATCGTTCCGCACACCAGAGGCGACGAAATCTCGATCCCCGCAAATTTGATCCTGCGCGAAGTAAAAAAAGCAGCCGAGGGCGGAGCGAAGGAGATTTTCTTGCTCGGGCAAAACGTAAACAACTACGGCAAGAGATTTTCAGGCGCGCACGAGAAGATCGATTTTAGCGACCTACTCGTAAAGATTAGCGAGATAGGGGGCGTCGAGCGCATACGATTTACTAGCCCGCATCCGCTTCATATGGACGATAAATTTTTAGAAATCTTTAGTCAAAATCCCAAAATTTGCAAATCCATGCACATGCCCCTTCAAAGCGGAAACACCAAAGTCCTGCGCGAGATGAAGCGCGGCTACACCAAAGAGTGGTTTTTGGATAGAGCCGCTAAGCTACGCGCGATGTGTCCAAATGTTAGCATCTCAACCGACATTATCGTGGCGTTTCCCGGCGAGAGCGAAGAGGAGTTTGAGGACACGATGGATGTGCTAGAAAAGGTGCGCTTCGAGCAAATTTTTAGTTTTAAGTATTCGCCTCGCCCGATGACTAAAGCGGCGGAATTTACCAATCAAATCCCCGACGCCGTCGCAAGCGCTCGCCTAACCCGCCTGCAAAGCCGCCACAACGAGATTTTAGACGAAATCGTCGCGGCGCAAAAAGGCAAAATTTTCGACGTATATTTCGAGGAGCTTCGCGCAAACGGCGGCGTCGCCGGCAGGAGCTTTAATAACTTTCTCGTTCAAGTCGCAGGTAGCGAAGAGCTGCTGGGCAAAACGCTAAAAGTGCGCGTGAACGATCCAAAGAGAATGGTGCTTTACGGTGAGCTCGTGGGCTAAATTTAAACGAAGCGTTTTTATAAATTTAGCCCCGCGCATTATCTATTTTTTTATTTGGATTATATTTCTAACCTGCAAAAAGAGCTTTTCTAAGACAAATTTGACGAACGAGCCTTGCGTCGTGCTGTTTTGGCACGGCAGGCTAGCGCTAATGAGCTTTGCCTACGTACACTGGTGGAAAAACGGCCAAAATCCGCAAAGACGAGCCAAAGTTATGATAAGCGACCACAAAGACGGCGAGATCATCGCGCGCGTGATTTCGTTTTTCGGTATCGGCGCCATCAGGGGCAGTAGCTCAAAAGGCGCGGTAAAGGCTCTCGCGCAAAGCTTTAGAGAGCTAAAAAGCGGCACCGACGTCATCATCACCCCGGACGGCCCGCGCGGCCCCTATCATAGCATAGCCGACGGCGCAGTCGTCATCTCGCAAAAGCAAAATGCGCAAATACAAATTTTAAACTACGAAGCGAGTAAATTTTGGCAGCTAAAAAGCTGGGATAAAATGATAATCCCAAAGCCTTTTAGCGAGATTTCTTATACGCTCTCGCCTCCTTTTAGCGTGACGGACATGGCGCTAGAAGACGCAAGGGAGCTAATAAAAAAGGAGATGGAAAAATGAGCTCAAAGACAGTGGTTTTATCTATCGGGGCGCTTTTGGCGGCCGCTTTTATCTCGTTTATCACTCTTAGTCCGTCTTATAAAAACGCGCTTGGAGCTAAATTTTACTACGAAACGGGCGATTATGAAACCGCCTATAAACTTTCTAGCTCCGCTTATCATAAAGACGTCTACAACAAACTCGCCCACACCGTGATGGTGCAAAGCGAAATCTCGCAAAAATACGCCACCTATATCGCCCGCTCAAACGGCTATCTAGAGAATATTCAAAAAATCAGCAAATCAGGCAAAATAAGCAAAGCCAATCTGGATAAAATCCGCATGATGTGCGATATCGCCGTGAGCGACTACAAAGAGCTAAAGCCGTCGAATTTGGTCGATGCGGATCTGCAAGAAGAAGCAATGCGGATAAGAGATAAATTTTTAACTCTACAAACGGAGCTATTTTAATTATATTTAATAACATTTTAGATATGATAAAAAATCGTAAATTTTAGGAGAGAGCTTGTCACTGCGCAGTTTTTTTAGCGTCTTATATCTTAGCGTCGTTATCGAGTCCAAGAAGTGCCTATTTTACGGCGAAGCGTATAAGGGTTCAAAACCTCTAAAAACCGTAAAATCGGAGTTTGATAACGACGATACCGGCGCGGTATCGGCAAAGGCAAAAGAATATCTAAAAAATCTACAAAAAGAATATAAATGGGTTTATGTTTCGCTCTTTTTTGATGCCTTGTCTCAAGGCGCGGTTGGTCCTAGAAATATGAGCGCGCTTGAAAAAGCTGGCATAGATCCAAAGGAGCTAACTTTCATAAATCCGGCGCCGGGCTGGATATTTTACGTAAAAACGCAGGACGTAAGAAAGGCTGAAAATTTATTCGGCGATACGGACGTGAGCCTGCTTTATTCTCCTTTAGCTCTCATTCACGATAGGATCCTTAGCCAAAATTTGGTAGGCAAAAACGCGCTTTACGTCTATGCGCACCGCGAAATTTGCGCCATTTGCATCGTTCATAAAAATATTTCCAAATTCGCCGCCGTTTGCAAACTAGAAGAGTCAAGCGAAGAAACGGCGTTTGATAAGGTTCGAAGCAGCGAAATAGACGATTTTATCGAAAGCGTAGATGAAGACTTTGCTAATTTTGACGGCGTCGAGAGCCTAGACGAGCTACTAAAATTAGACGGCTCGGCAGATGAGTTTGAGGATCTAGGGTATGATATAAACATGCCCGCATCCACGGATGTAGCGACCTCTGTGTCGATATTTGGCCGAGATATGAGTATGTACGGCTATATTTCGCTAGCGCTTAAAGAATTTTACACAAATCCGCTATATGAAAGCGATTTTATCGAAGACGTCGTGATTTTTGACGCTACGGAGAGGACGAGCGCTACGTTTTTACACTATTTGCAAAACGAACTTTTGGTTAAAACCGAGGTCTATCCCGTCGATACGCAAAAAATAATGACGGAACTAATGATAAAAGAGTTGAAAAATGACTAGTTACAGCTTTATAAAGCCTCAAAAAAAGCCTATTTTAAATCTTTTTAATAAAATTTGGATATTTTTGATAATCTCGGTTGTATTGATTTTTGCGGCGGTAAATTTTGCTATCGCTTTTAAAAATCAAACGTTACAAAACGAAACGCAAACGCTAAAGCAAAATATAGAGCAAACAAAAGAGCGCATCAATCAAGCAGACGAATTAGCCGAGCTTTTAAAGCAAAGGCGTGACGTTGCGGCTCAGATAGCTTCCTCAAACGCGCTTTTAAAGCAAAGCGTGCGAAATCTACTAGACCTAGTTCCTCAAAGTATAACTTTAGAAGAAATTTTTATGGACGAAAATTCGCTCGTTGTAAAAGGAACTACGCCTAGCCGAGATGTTTTTAATATGCTACTGGCTACGCCGCTAAAGTCGATTTTTAGCACGTCAAACACCTCTTTTTACCAGCTGCCTAACGGCTGGTTAAATTTCATCAGTACAAACAAAACCGATAACTCCGAGGGTCAAAATGAGTAAAGATAGAAGTTTGCAAAATATAGATGTTACTAAACTACTCATATATATACTCGTCTTTATTAGCGCTTGCCTCATTATGATTTTTGGTTTTTTGGTTCCAAATATCCAAGAATACAAGCGGATAAAATACGATAACCGCGTACAAATCGCCGCCTCCACGCAGATAAATCAGGTTTATAACGGTAAGCAAGAGGCGCTAGATAAACTAAAATCGGATAATAAAGCGGCGCTAGATGCTTTTGAAAATAAATTTGACGAGGGCAAATTCGTAACATTCGTATCGCAGTATCTAGACTCGGTAGTATCTAAAAATAGCAATATATCTCAAAGCGAGCCGTTTTTGATAAACGAGCTAAAGATAACCGCGACGATAAAAACTCCGTCCAGACTTTACGACTTTATAGACGCATTGCGAACCTATGAAAACGTCGTCAAAATCGACTTTCCTATCAAAATGCAAAAAGACGGTGACAAAATAAGCGCGGCATTTAACGTCAAAATCTACGGCTTAAGATAAATCAAACCCGACTTTATTATTTCTCGCTAAAATCTCTTTAAAATATTTAAAGCAAGGATAAAAAATGATTAAATTTAATAATACCGCCGTTGCCTTGGCGACTGCGATTTTAAGGGATTACTTAAGCGGAGCGGTAAATTTTTTCGCCTCTAGAAAAGCTGCAAAATCGGAGCTAACGAAACTCACGCCGGCCGATTTTAAAAACGTGCGCGCAAATTTACTAAATTTAGGCTTTAAGAGCGAATTTATCGACGAAAACGCCGCCGAACTCTCAGAAATCCTGCGCGGTATCCTAACCGCCGAGCGCCCGCAGCTGCCAAAAGACCACCCAGTAGCTACCTACATCAGCGAAAACGACGCCGCGCGCGAGCTAATCGCAAAGGCAAAAGAGCTGCTAAAAAAGAAATTTATCAAAAACGAATGGCTTGAAATTTACGACAAACTAGGCGGCTTTAATAGAACGCACTTCGCCAGAAAACAGCACCAACTCTACTCGATGCTAGAAAACAAGGGCTTTGACCGCCCGTCGCGCTTTATGTGGAGCTTTGATAACAAGGTGCGCGACGGTATTGCCGCAGCGCGCGAGCTGCTAGAGGAAGGCAAGGCTGACGAGTTTATCGCGGCTCAGCACGAGATCTACGAAAATCTACTCGATCTGCTCGGACGCGAGGAGACGGCGCTCTATCCGACGTCGCTGGAGCTAATCAGCGAGGAGGAGTTTCGCGCGATGAGACGCGGCGATGACGAGATCGGGTATTTTCTCATCGAAAAACCGAGCGAATTTTATCCGTTAAATTTAGACTCCGGCGGCGACTCGAAGTCAAATTTAAAGGACGTAAATTTGCAAAGCGAGCCGAATTTAAGCGCGGTAAATTTACAAAACGGCGACCTAAACGAAGCGGTTTTAAATCCAAGCTTCCTAAAAGAGCTATCAAATTTGATGAGCAAATACGGGCTAAATCCAAACGCAAGTAGCGATAAAAACGCCGTTTTTGACGTTGCCACCGGCAAGCTCACGCTAGAGCAAATCAACCTCATTTATAAGCATATGCCGGTTGACCTCTCATTCGTCGATGAAAACGAGATCGTGAAATTTTACACCGACACCAAGCACCGCGTATTTCCGCGAAGCGCAGGCGTCATCGGGCGCGACGTGAAAAACTGCCACCCGCGCGAAAGCGTAGCTAGCGTGCTAGAGATCATCGACGCCTTTCGCAAGGGCGAGCGCGACGAGATCGACTTTTGGCTGGAGCTTCACGGTAAATTTATCTACATCTACTACGCCGCCGTGCGCGACGAAAACGGCGTATTTAAGGGGGTGCTAGAGATGATGCAAGACGTCACGCGCATCCGCAGCCTAGAGGGCAGACGCACGCTAGTGACGTGGGACGATCTAAAGAAAAAGTACGGAGAGTGATGATAACTGCTTGTAAAATTTGATTAAGACCGCCTGGCCTTTTATTGCCGAATTCTAATTTCGGGCGTAAATTTATCGGAGATTTGGGGCACTTGCCTTTTTGCATATTTACGCCTACGCCTTTTGCATGATAATTCAAGCTATGTTTGCGGATACCGATATTTTCGTAAGCGGTATTTAAGGATGTTAGCGCGGCATATTTAGCACCAAACCGCCTAATTTAAATATTGCGGCCGCCTTCAAACAATCGACCGCGAAATTTAAATTTAAGTGTCGAACCGAGTTTTAAGCCGCCTTTTTAAGATAGCGGCGATATCTCATTTCATAAGATGTTTGAGTCGGCTCATCTAGCGCCGTTAAATCTAAAGCTACCGTAAAGAAAGCGTTAGCGTATTTCAAAAATTCAAGCATCTTTTATCGCAAATTTGTGCCCAAAACGCAGACGACTAAAAAAGCCCTCAAATAGCGCAAGATCCGCTCGTGCGGCAAATAAAAATCCGCGGTTTATCGGCGGGATTTTTAGGGTACGGCACACTTCTTTAAATTTTTTATCCATCGCTGGCTTAACGTAAGGCGTTACAAGTATAAAATTTGCGCCAGCCCCGACGGCTACCTTGCCGCCTATCACGCAGCCCACGCCTTTTTCTAAGCAGCGAGCGCATTCGTTTCGCTGAGCCGAGCTTAGCACGAGTCCTAGCCGCTTGCACGCCTGATCGACGCCGCGAAGCTCGTTTATGCCTCGTTTTACGAGATAAATTTTAGGTGCGGGATTAGAAATTTGAGGAGTTAAATTTAACGCATCGACCGCCAAAAACTCAAAGCTCTTTTTTACGCCGCTAAAGTATTCGTCCAAAAACGGCTCGCTAAATTTAGCGCGAATAAAGCCGCGTTTAAACCGATCCGTCAAATTCGTCTCGTCAGTGAAGTATTTTAGGTTTCGCTCACGCAAAAACCGCTCCAGCTCGTACTTTCGCACGCCTAAAAGCGGTCGAGCGATCACGTAGTCCTCGTGAGCTTCAAGCTCCTTCATGCCTAGCAGCTCGCTAAGCCCTGCACCGCGCCCAAGCTGCATCAAAAACCATTCGAATTTATCGTCAAACTGATGCGCCAAGATCAAATTTTCATATCCGTGCTCGCGGCAAATTTGAGCGAAAAAATCATATCTGGCCGCGCGTGCCTCGTGCTCGAAATTTGACGCGCCCAGACGCACGCTTTTTACGTAGATTTGTTTGTTAAATTTGGCCGCCAAGTCCCGCGCCGAGGCGACCTCGTCTTTGCTCTGCGCGCGGACGTTATAATCCACGATCGCAAGGTCAAATTTCACGCCCGCCTCGTCTAAAAGATAAAAAAGCGCCGTGCTATCGACGCCGTGCGAAAAGGCAAGCAGATTTCGCCCCGATTTTAGCCTACGTAAAACGGGCGCGCTTAGCACTTTAGGCCTTTGCCGTGATCTTGCCTAGCGCCTGGCTGCCCGCTACCTGCGTGATCTCGCACCAGTAGCGACCGCCGGTTTCTAGCTGCTCCACGTCGCTTTCGTTGATCAAAATTTCGCCGTCGATGTCCTTATCCCAGAGCGCCTTTTTCGCGGCGTAAAACATCTCGCCCTCGCTGCTTTCGCCCTCGAGCGAAACGATAATTTTCTTACCCAGCTCCTGCGCGAAGCTCGCTTCGATCGCAGCTCGAGTGATCTTTTCTATTTTACTTAGGCGCTTTGAGATGATTTTGGCAGGCACCTGCTCCATCTCGTATGAGAGCGTGTCTTCCTCTTTCGAGTAGGCAAACGCCGAAACGCGGTCAAATTTAAACTCCTGTAAAAACGCGCAAAGCTCGTCAAATTCGGCTTCGGTTTCCCCAGGATGTCCGACGATGACGCCCGTTCGCAAAAACGCATCAGGCGCGCTTTTCATCAAATTTAAAAGCTCTTTGATCCGCTCCGCGCCGCTTCCGCGCCTCATGATTTTTAGCATCTTGTCGCTTGCGTGCTGGATCGGCATGTCAAAGTAGTTTACGAATACGGGCGAGGCGATGATGCGTTCCACTAGCGCGTTTGAGGTCGTGCTCGGATAGAGATAGAGTATGCGCGCGGTTTTGACGCCCTCGATCTTTTCGACCGCATCGATGAGAGAGATGAGCCCGTCGCTAACAGCGTGATCGCGCATATACGAGCTGCTGTCTTGCGAGAGGAAGCTAAAGTCGTAGTAGCCCTTTTTTACGAGCTTTTGCACCTCGTCTACGATGTTTTCGAGCGCGCGTGATTTTAGCTTGCCCTTAAAGGTCGGGATCGCGCAAAAGCTACATTTTTGATTACAGCCTTCTGAAATTTTAATGTAGGCATGGTAGTTTGAGCCCGTTATCACGCGCTCTTCGCTTGCTTGCAGGTAGGTTTCGGGGCTAAATAAATTTTGCTTTTTTAGGATGATCTCATCGATCTTGTCGTAGTCTCCGACACCGGTAAAAAGATCGACCTCGGGCAGCTCCTTCATCAATTCCTCGCGGTATCGCTGCATGAGGCAGCCGGTGACCACGAGCAGGGAGCCTTTTTTGCGCGCTTCGTGCATATCTAGGACCGCGCGGATGCTCTCTTCTTTGGCCGAGTTTATAAAACCGCAGGTATTTACGATGATGACGTCGGCGCTTGCGACGTCGGGCGTGATCTCGTAGTTTGAGAGGCGTCCGAGCATGATTTCAGAATCCACCAGATTTTTGTTACAGCCTAAAGATACTAAGTGAAGTTTGCCCATCTTATACCCACAGATTGTCGATCAGACGCGTTTTGCCCACGTACGCGGCGACTAGGATGATGGTGTTATCTGGCTCTATTAGCAAGATTTCGTTTAAATTTCTATCCACGATCGCGACGTAGTCGACGTTTAGCGGCTCTAGGGTTTGTAGCATCTCGCCTTTTATCGTTTGTGCGCTTAGCTCGCCGGCTGCGATCAAATTTGAAGCTTTTTTAAGCGAATGCGAAAGCTTAAGCGCCTCTAGCTTTTGCCCCTCGTCTAGGTAGGCGTTTCGCGAGCTAAGCGCCAGTCCGTCGGGCGCGCGGACGATCTCGCAAGGCACGATCTCTAAATTTAAAAAACAGGTCTTTACGAAATTACGCACGATGAGCAGCTGCTGCGCGTCCTTTTTGCCCATATAGACGCGCTTTGCGTTTGTTAGATTAAAAAGCTTATTTAGCACGCGAAGCACGCCGTCAAAGTGCCCCGGGCGAGTCTTGCCCTCGAGCACGCTTGCTAAATTTTCAGGCGCGCTGATTAACGGCTCGGTATCAAAATATAGCTCCCTAGCCTCAGGCGCAAACATCGCATGCACGCCCAGCTCTTCGCAAATTTTAGCGTCGTTTTGTTCGTTTTTCGGATAGTCCTCAAAGTCTTCGCCCGCTAAAAACTGCGTCGGGTTTACGAAGGTCGAAACGATCGCGGTTTTGTTTTCCGCTACGCACTTTTCTATGAGGCTAGCATGTCCGCCGTGAAGTGCGCCCATAGTGGGTACGAAGCCGATATTTTCGGGATTTGCCGCGACGAAATCTCGCAGCTGTTCTGCTGTTCTTAGAATTTGCATTTTCTCTTCTTTATGTTTAATTTTAACGCGCGATTATAGCAAATTTTATCTTTACTCTTACAAATATGTTATAATCACGCCAAAAAGCACAAAAAAGGTCTTAAAATTTGGATAATTACGAATACACGGAACTTCTAAAAACCCTAAACACTAAAGTAGAAAATATCGCTGGCGTCGTAAAGCCTGAAAGCATCAAAGCTCGCCTAAAAGAGATCGAGGAGCTAGAAAACGATCAAAATTTCTGGCAAGACATCGCAAAAGCAAGCGCCATCGGCAAGGAAAAAACGAAAATTTCAAATATCTTAAATAACTTCTTAAACGCCAAAAGCGCCGTAGACGACGCAAAGGATCTATACGAGCTAGCAAACTCCGAAAACGACGAAGAGACGATAAATTCGCTCTTTGCCGAGGCGGGCGAGCTAGAGGATAAGATAGTAAATTTAGAGATTTCTATGCTGCTTAGCGGCGAGGACGACGGCAAAAACGCCATCGTCACCATACATCCGGGTGCTGGCGGCACGGAGAGTAACGACTGGGCTAGCATGCTATACCGCATGTATCTGCGCTTTTGCGAGCGCGAGGGCTTTAAGGTCGAAACCCTGGACTTTCAAGAGGGTGAAGAGGCAGGACTAAAAGACGTGAGTTTTATCGTTAAGGGCGTAAATGCTTACGGCTATCTAAAGGCCGAAAACGGCATCCACCGACTCGTGCGAACCAGCCCGTTTGATAGCGCGGGTCGCAGACATACGAGCTTTACCAGCGTGATGGTAAGTCCCGAGATCGATGACGACATCGAGATAGAAATCGATGAAAAAGACCTAAAAATCGATACCTACCGCGCAGGCGGAGCGGGCGGTCAGCACGTAAATAAAACCGAGTCCGCCGTGCGTATCACCCACGCTCCTACGGGCATCGTCGTGCAGTGTCAAAACGACCGCAGCCAGCACAAAAACAAAGCCACCGCGATGAAAATGCTAAAATCGCGTTTGTACGAGCTAGAGCTAATGAAACAGCAAGAAGCCGCCGGCAGTATCGAAAAAAGCGAGATCGGCTGGGGCCATCAGATCCGCTCGTACGTGCTTTTCCCGTATCAGCAGGTTAAAGACAACCGCAGCGGCGAGGCGTACAGTCAAACCGACGCGATACTAGACGGCGATATAAAAAAGCTCATCGAAGGCGTTTTGGTAAGTCAAAAAAGCATAAACTAGAAAGGAAAAATATGGAAATTTCAGCTCTTTTAAACCAACTAGGCTACAACGAAAACGACGCGACCGCCGCGCAGGTTAAGCGCATCCTAAACAACTGCGACGGGTTAAATTTAAGTAGCATTATCACGCTAAACGACCACCTAAAACCGCTCGGCGGCTTTGTCGCGATGAGCGGTAGCGAGGACGTGTTTAAGATAAAAAACGCGGGCAAAACGCCCGACGCGCTAAACGTGATCGAAAACTGGGCTGAAAAAAACAAGATAAACATAAAAAAAGTAAATGAAACTACTCACTACATACTAGGAAAAAATATATGAAAAACTATGATATCATCGTCATCGGCTTTGGCAAAGCAGGCAAAACTCTCGCCGTAAAAGCCGCAAATTTGGGCAAAAAGGTCGCCGTGATCGAAAAATCGGCGCAGATGTACGGCGGAACGTGCATAAACGTCGGCTGCATCCCGACAAAAAAACTAGTAAATTTAAGCAAAGAAGCGCAATACGTAAATAACAACGTCGCGGGCGAATACTTCACGCTAAGCATCGAGAAAAAAGACGCTCTCGTCTCCGCGCTTAGGGCTAAAAATTTCGCTATGCTTGACGGCAACGCAAACATCGACGTGATAAACGGCACGGCTAAATTTATAGATAAAAACAGCGTCGAAGTCGCGGCTCCTGACGGCGCAAAAAGCGTACTTACCGCGCCTACTATCGTTATAAATACTGGTTCGGTTAATGAAAAACCAAGCTTTGAGGTTAGTTCAAATTTGGCTTACGACAGTACGGGGATTTTAAGCCTAAAAACGCTTCCAAAACACCTAGTAGTCGTGGGCGGTGGATACATCGGGCTTGAGTTTGCCTCGATGTTTGCCGAATTTGGCTCAAAAGTCACTATCATAGCTCGCTCGGGCGTGCTAAAAAACGAGGACGAAGACGTAAAACAGAGCGTAAAAGCGCTGCTACAAACGCAAGGCGTCGAAATTTTAGAGGGCTGCGAAGTTAAAAATTTAAAAGATTGCGCGCTAATTTTTACCCAAAACGGCGAGACGAAATGCCTTGAAGCGGACGCGTTTTTACTAGCGACCGGACGAGTAGCTGCGACTGCGGAGCTAAATTTAAGCGCGGCGGGCGTACAAACCGACGCCAAAGAAAACGTGCTTGTAAACGAGTTTTTACAAACCACCCAGCCGCATATCTACGCAGTAGGCGACGTTCGCGGCGGCGAGCTTTTTACCTACACGAGCTTAGATGATTTTCGTATCGTATTCGACAAGCTTTTTGGCACGGGCAAACGCAGCACTCTAAACCGCTCGCCTCACGCCAGCACGCTTTTTACCGAGACTCCGCTAGCTAGCATCGGGCTAAACGAGAAACGAGCGACGGCTCAAAATTTAGATTTTAAAGTCCTAAAACTCCCGCTAGCAGCAGTCCCCGGCGCAAAGGTAGTCGGCAACGAAACGGGATTTTTAAAAGCGATCGTGGATGCAAAAAGCGGCAAAATTTTAGGCGCGGCGTTTCACTGCATTTACGCAAACGAGCTTATCAACGAGATCGCCATAGCGATGGCTCTTGGCGCGGGCGCTGATTTTTTCAAAAATCAGATTTTTACGCATCCTAGCATCAGCGAAGCGTTAAATGATTTGTTTGGACAATTTTAATAAACACAAAGGATGGAAAATGAGAAATTTACTTCTTGCCTTTATCGGGTTTTTGTTCGTAGGATGCGCAGCCTCAAGCGGCGGCGGAGCGGCGAGCGATAACGCTGATTACGACTTTAACAAACGAGCGATCGATATACTAAAGCCAAAATGCGAAAAGGGTAACTACTCGGCTTGCAACGATCTAGCCATCAGCTATCAAAATCTAAAAGACCATAAAACGGCGCAAAAATACTACGATAACGCATGCCAAAACAACTATCAGCTAGCTTGCACCAACCTAGCCAATATGTATCAATCAGGCCTTGGCGTAGACAGGGATAAAAATAAAGCTTTGGAGATTTTTAACGCCTCTTGCACGAACGGAGGGGCGATATCTTGCTACTATTTAGGCGACTTTTACCGCTCCGGCGACGAGGGCAAAGAGCCTGACTACGTCGCGGCCATGAGCGCATACGAAAGAGGTTGCAAACTAGGAGACATCCCGTCATGCACGAATACAGCAGTGCTATACGAACACGGCCTAGGCGTATCGCAGGACGAGTCAAAAGCCAGAAACATCTACCGCTCGGCATGCTTTAGCGGAGATTCGTCCGCATGCGACAACCTAAAAAGAATGGGTAGAAAACGCTAAATTTAAGGAGCCAAATTTACTACGGCGGGTCAAATTTGACTCGCCTTTTTTAAATCAATTACGTCAAATCTAACTTCGAATTTACTCGCCGAAAACTCCGTAAAAACCAAAAAAATACCCGCTAAATTTAACGCCGCGCGCCCATAAATTTAACTCTACAAATTTGCCTTTTGCGATATGCGGTAAATTTTACTAGCTTAGCTAAAGCCGCGTAAATTTCAGCGCATTTAAAACAACAATCCTTTGCCGCAAATAACAAAAGAAACAACGCTAGATTTGAGTAAATTTATAAAAAAGTAGAAAATAGGGGCTTAAATTTAAGCCCCTTGAAGCGTAAGTTTAGAGTAAAATTAAAATTTATAAGAGACATTAACCTTAAAGTTTCTGCCCGGCTCCCAGTCGATCGCGTTCGCATCGCCCGTATATTCGGCTATTCTTTGAGACTGCGAGACGTAGGCTTTGTTAAATACGTTATAAACGCCGGCGTTTATCTCAAGCCCCTTAAATTTACCGCTGCTTGGCGCATAAGTGAGATAGACATCGCTCACGGCGTAGCTCGGGATATGCACGGTAGCGTCGTTGCCAGCACTAGTCGTGTCTTTCGAGGCAAAATAAATAAGGTTATAACCCACAAGCGTATCGATAGCGTTTATCGAATACTCGGTGTTAAATGTGTATTTGTCGCCCTGGTCGCGGTAGCCGATGATATTTGACGTGTAGTAGCCGCCGCTGCCGTTTCTTACGCGGTCTTTATATCTTACTTTTTGATGAGTATAGCTAGCACCTAGGCTTAGCGCGTCGAGGTTTAGTCTCGCCAAAAGCTCGACGCCGTCGATATCCGCGCCGCCTGCGTTGATCCTATAAAGCACCGGATTTATACGCCCGCCTGCTGCGTTATTATCTACGATTAGATTTTTGTATTTGGTTTTAAAGTATTTAGCTACGAAGCTAACGTGTCCCGTTTCGCTAAACTCGCCCTTGTAGCGTCCGCCGATCTCGTAGCTATCGCCCGTAGTAGCCTTTAGATCAGGGTTTGCTCTGTATCCTAGCGCCGTACCCCTACTAGCGCCGCTAGCTAGCATAGACTCCATAACATCCGGTCCTCTAAACACTTTAGCGTAGCTGGCAAATACGCCAAGCCCCTTCATAAACTCGTAATCAAGAGCGAGAGCGGGCGTAAATTCGTCAAATTTGTATTTATATCCGCCGATATTTGCGCCCGTGCCGTTATATGTCTTTAGCTCGTGGCGCTCGTATCTGATACCAGGAGTCACGGTTAGGCCTGCAAATTTGATCGCGTCCTCTAAGTAAAACGAGTAGTTGTTTACTTTTTCGGGACGGTTGTTTTGCGGTTTGTTAAAGTTCTCGCTGTGGTAGTACTCCGCGCCGTATCTTAGCGTTTGCGTTACGTCGCCCGTCTCTATCGCGGTTTTTGCTTTCGCGCTTAGGCCTCTAGTTTTTACGCCCCATTTGCTACCGTCGATTCTCTGATGCTTCGTATGATACGCCGTTACGTCTAGATTTAGCAGTTCGCTCGGCGTAAATTCGTACTTTAACGTCGTCGTATCGCGCTCGTATTTACGGTCGGCATCGGCGCTATGCCAGCTGCCAAACTCCGCCCTCAACGGATAAAGTCCCTTGTATTGGTTGTGTTCGTGAGAGAGCGATATCCTGTGCGCGTCTAAAAAGCTATATCCGAGCTTAAAAAGATAGCTAAGGTCATTGCCGTCGCCGCCTATTTTCTTGCCGTTGCCGCTTTTACCGTAGTCGTAGCCTTTGTGATTTATCGCGGCTAAAAAGTCAAGTCCCTCGACGGGTGCGGTAAAAACCATTAGCCCTTGCGAAAATTCGTCGTTGTTTGAGGCGTAGCCCGTTTTGATTTTGGCGCCGATGATTTCGCCATCTTCCAGCAGATCTCTAGCATCCACCGTCCTAAAGGCTACCGAACCGCCCAGAGCCCCAGCGCCGTTTACCACAGAGCGCGAGCCGACCTCAACGTCGATGGCTTTAATCAGATCGGGGTCGATTAGTAGGTCTGCGTTGTGGTGAAAGGTATTTCCATTTTGTTTCGCGCCGTCGATCGTGATATTTAAGCCGCGGTCGCTCACGCCTCTCATGTAGATTTTTTGATTCATGCCGTTCGTGCCACCCACATAAACGCCCGGGATATCGCGCATGACGTCTTTTAGTATGCCTGCGTTTCTCGTGCTTATCTTTACGTCGTCTACGCCGTAGCCGCCGCTAGTGCTGCTTACCTCTACGCCGCTTAGTGTTACGTTCTCGGCGGCATTTGCGCCGATAGCCAGAGCCGCTACGAAAGAAAATTTCGCAACATTGTTAAAACTCATTTTTTCTCCTCTTTAAATTTACGAAAATTTGCGCCGATTTAGAAAAACATTTAAATTTTGTTTTCTTTATCTTGCATAGATTTTGAAAACGAATATTACAATTTTGAAGCTAAATTTAAAATAAATATATTAAAACAGCTTTTTTATTCGTTATTGACAATAAATACCATAATCTGATATAATTGCACGCAAATTTTTATAAAAGGTAATAAATGGAATTTCTCAAACACAACGTCGATTACGTTATCATCGGAATTTTGGGGCTTATGAGTTTTACGGTAGTGTGGCTTACGATAGAGCGCTTGATCTTTTACGCAAACGTTAAATTTGAAAACTACAAGAACCAAGACGACTTTGAAGAGAGCGTAACCAGAAATTTAACAACGCTTTATATCGTTTATTCAAATGCGCCGTATATCGGGCTTTTGGGTACGGTTGCGGGCATCATGGTGACCTTTTACGACATGGGTATGAGCGGCGGCATCGATACTAAAAGCATCATGGTCGGCCTGTCTCTCGCGCTAAAAGCAACCGCGCTAGGCCTCATCGTCGCGATACCGACGCTAATGATCTACAACGCATTTATGAGAAAAGTGGACGTACTCGTAAACCGCTACAAGGCTTCACGTGAGAATGCCTAAAAAAG
Source organism: uncultured Campylobacter sp. (assembly GCF_963526985.1). Classification (NCBI taxonomy): domain Bacteria; kingdom Pseudomonadati; phylum Campylobacterota; class Epsilonproteobacteria; order Campylobacterales; family Campylobacteraceae; genus Campylobacter; species uncultured Campylobacter sp. The sequence goes on along the minus strand of NZ_CAURPW010000016.1, from coordinate 7,414 downwards.
AGGGATTAAACGTAATCCCGCTCATAGATATTATGCTCGTTTTGCTAGCTATCGTGCTTAGCATCTCTACCTTTATCGCTCAGGGCAATATCAAAATCGACCTGCCAAACAGCGAGAGCGCGGAAAAAAAGCAAGACGAAAACGATAAAATCGCCGTTTTAATTAATAAAGATAATGAATTTTTTATAGGCGAAGAGAAAATCGCCGAGGAAAATTTAAAAGAAAAGCTAAACGAGATAAAAAACGAAACGTTAATAGAACTCAAAAGCGATAAAGAGAGTAAATTCGACTCGTTTATCAAGGTTATCGACATACTAAAAGAAAAAAATCATGAAAACTTCGCTATCACGACAACAACTGAATAGACGCGCCAGCTTTACGGGGCTTGGCATCTCTATCCTGTTACACTCCGTTCTTATCGGCTCTTTTATCAAATTTTACGACGAGCTAAAGCCGATGCCGGAAGAAAAAAGCGTTAAGATAGCGCTAAATACCTTTACGCCGCCAGCAGCGCCGCTTCCGCCGGCACCAACTCCACCTGCCCCGCCGCCTCCTGCACCGCCTGCGCCTGAACCGGTCGTCACGCCGCCGGAACCGCCAAAACCGGTTGAGCCGCCTAAGCCGATAGAAAAACCAAAACCAATAGAAAAACCGGTAGAGAAGCCAAAACCCGTAGAAAAGCCTGTGGAAAAGCCAAAGCCTAAACCTACGCCAAAACCGGTTAAAACGCCTGAGCCTGAACAGGAACAGCAAGTTGCGCAGGCAGCACAGCCCGCACAGCCGTCGCCGCCTACTCCTACGCCGCCCGCGGCACAGCCAAGCGGCGCTCCAAGCTCGAATGTAAAATCAAATTTACCGCCTAGCGGAGCGGAAACGGTTGGAGAATTTAACTTCGCGACATCAGCCGGCGACGAGAGATTTTCTAAGATCCAAAAGGCGATACAAAAGCATCACAAATACCCTAAACGCGCGCAAAAAATGCGCCATCAGGGCGTCGTTGAGGTTAGCTTTTTGTATAAAAAAGACGGCACCGTTCGCGACGTAAAAGTGATAAAAAGCTCGGGCTATGAGACGCTAGACGAGGCCGCGGTCGAGCTCATAAACCGCGCCGCGCCTGATTTTCCGACGCTTGATCGCGACTACGTCATAAAAATCCCGGTTAGCTACAAACTCACCTAAATTTAAGCCGTTTTTGCGGCTTAAATTTTATCTTTTGATTTTACAAATTTGATGCAAAAGCAAAATAAATTTTAATAAAAAGCATAAAAACAAGCCGTTCTAGTTATAAATTTAGCGCCGCTAAAATCAGTCGCAATCAAATCAAATTTGACATCGTAGCAGGAATCCAAATTTGCCAAATTTACGCCGAATTTAACCGACGCCGATAGGTCAAAATCTACCGAGCGATCTCGCCAAATTTTACTTAAACGCCCTTTTATACGAGTTTTCTATTAGCTCGCGGCATCCTAGCTCGCTCATCGCAGATTGCGCGAAATTTAGATTTCGCAGCAGCCCTCTGCCATAAGCCACCGCGTCGCAAACGCCGCCCAGTAACAGCGCTTCTCCCTCGGACGCCTTTGTTATGAGTCTGGCCGCGATCACTGGGATGCCGACTGCTTGCTTTACGGACTTAGCATAAGTCCGCTTGATAAAGCGGCGTAAATGTCGGCGCGTATCCGTGCGCTCAAAAAGTCCGCACGCCCAGACGTGGATAAACGCCGCGCGAGGGATCTCAAGCTCTCTTGCCAGCCGCACGCTATCCTCTAGGCTCCAGTCGCCTTTTACGCAGCTTTGTGCACTTATTCGCATGCTGGCGGAGATTTGTACCGCGGCTTTTATTTCAGTTAAAATTTCTTTTAAAAATCTCGCGCGATTTTCGAAGCTCCCGCCGTATTCGTCGTCTCGCAGGTTAATCACAGACGATAGAAATTCGCTGATAAGATAACCGTGCGCGGCGTGGATCTAGGTCGCGGCGTATCCTGCGCGCTGGGCTCTGATTGCTGCTTGAACGAAGCTTTGCTTGACCGAGACGATGTCATCCGCGCTCATTTGCCTCGGCGTTTTGTAGCTCTCGCTAAATTTCAGAGCGCTAGGCGCGATTAACTTCGTCGCACTCGCTTTTTCTACCGGCATGCGCGAGCCAGACGGCCATGGAGGTGCCATGTTTGACGCACTCTTTGACGAGTCCGGCGTGCGCCTCTAGCTGCTCGTCGTTCCACAGCCCCAGATCATGGCCCCTTACCACGCCTCTAGGCTAGGTACAGTACCTAGGCGATGATGAGCCAGGCGTCTATAGCGCCCGTACATCGTAGTGCAGGCGACGGAAGCACCTATGGGACAAAAATTAATTTACGCTCTGATTTGTAAAATTTTACGTGTTTTAAAGGATTAAATTTTTGCGTTTTTAGGCAAATATTTGCCAAATTGGCTGCGCAAAAGGCAGGCCTCATATAGTCGGTCGAAAATTTAGTTTGCCGCCGTTGCTTGAAATTTTAAGCGCAACTTTCGCTACGAACATAAAAATTTCCTCTAAAACGAAATTCGGGCTTAAATTTTGCCGTATTATAAATTTTGACCCGAAATTTTAAAGGATTGCAGATTGATATTTATAGCCGACGCAGCAAAAATCCCCAACTCCGCCAAACTACGGAGTAGCCGAAATTTACGCACCCAAACGACTACGCCAAGTCCTTTAAATCCGTCCCGTAAGCGTCTTTTAAGCGCTTAACGTCTAGCTCGCGGTTTAGATTTACGAGGCGAAATTTGACCGCCTCCCACCACTCTTTGCCGTCGTATTCGCGTCGCACGAGCACCATATCGTCTAGCTCCACGCGCAGATCAAGCGGCACCTCATACAGTCCCCAGTCGTTATCGTAATCAGTCGCTTCGGCCAGCTGCTTAAATTTCGCTAGATCAATAAAGCCGTCCGCGCTGCCTACGGCTCTAACGTCGCTCCAAATTTTACCGTTTTGCGCCAAAACCGACTCCAACTCGGCAAATAAATTCACCAGCTCGTAATCGCTTGATTTTTGTCGTTCTTCTAAATGCATTTTAAATTCCTTTAACGCAAAGCGCGTGAGGTCGCGCAGTGCTTATTTTTGTTTGCGGCGCTCTAAAATCGTCGCGGTAATCGCCCAAAAGCCGCAAAAATCGTCTCTGATAGCTTGCGAGCGCTCGGTTAAAGCAACTCCCGCAAAAAGGCGAAAATTTCGCTCTCAAGCGCCGGCGTGCAGCCGCAATATAGATCAAGGTAAAACCGAGGCACGACAGAAGCGAGGCTTTTTCAACATCGTCGCTTCCGCGCAAAGTGGCGGGTCTATAGCGGCGTTTTGCTGTTTTATTGCAAATTTATTTATCAGGCGCGCGGTACTAGTCCAAAGTCCGCACGCCGCGTCGCCCGGCTGCGGCTTATACCGCATCGCAGGGCAAAACGCGCCGCTATAAACGAAATCCGCTATGTCTAGCCTAGCCGTCGGTCGCGCCCGATCGCCCTTTGCGCCGCTTACTCGGCCTTGCTCGCATCCCACGCAAGGATCGTCTTGCCCTCGGCGTCGGTAGCCACGTCGCCCATGCCCATGATGTTGTAGCCGCAGTCGACGTAGTGCACCTCGCCCGTCACGCCGCTAGCAAGGTCGCTAAGCAGATACATCGCGCTCTTGCCGACGTCTTGCGTCGTGACGTTGCGCTTGAGCGGCGCGTTGATCTCGTTGTAGCGTAAAATCATCCTAAAGTCGCCGATTCCGCTTGCGGCAAGCGTCTTGATCGGGCCTGCACTGATCGCATTTACGCGGATGCCGCGCGCGCCAAGATCGTGAGCGAGGTAGCGAACCGAGCTTTCAAGCGCTGCTTTTGCGACACCCATAACGTTGTAGTGAGGCACGAATTTCGGTCCTCCGAGGTAGGTAAGAGTTAGCACCGAGCCGCCCTCTTTTAGCACCGGCAGCACCGCGCGAGTAAGGCTCAGTAGCGAATAAACGCTCGTGCCCATCGCGATATCAAAGGCTTCTTTTGTGGTGTTTACAAACTCGCCTTCTAATGCTTCTTTTGGCGCATAGGCCACGGCATGCACGACGAAATCTATCTCGCCCAGGTCTGCTTTGATGCGATCCGCAAGACCGTCAAGGTGAGCGGGATTATTTACGTCAAGCTCATAGACAAATTTGCTCCCAAACTCCTCCGCGATCGGCTCTACGCGTTTTTTCAGCGCGTCGTTTAAGTAGGTAAACGCCATCTGCGCACCCTGCTCGTGACAAGCTTCGGCAATGCCGTGAGCGATGGATTTGGCGTTAGCGACGCCGACGATGAGGCCTTTTTTGCCTTTTAAAATCATTATTTCTCCTTTCTATTTTGCTTGGCTTTTGAGTGCTTTTTGGCGATTTTGTTAAAATTTTGCTCGGCAGACTATATGTCTAGCCTACGCAAAATTTTAACTGCAAAGCCCCAAAAATCATCTCAAAATCCTTCGCAATTTGACTTAAAAATTTGCAATTCAAATTTGAAACCAAATTTGATAGCGACAGTATCGTGAGATGGATTTTAATGTTGTACAGAAATTTTAAGTCAAGACTAGGCACATAGCCTGTCGCAGACTTAAAATTTCCAACTCATTAAAAGACGCTCACGAGACGACGCGTATAAGCTCTAAAAACTTTGAGGCGTCCCAGCTCGCCGTTCCTACTAACACCCCGTCACAGTTTGCTATACCAGCTATCCCGCCGATATTTGCGACGTTTACGCTACCGCCGTAAAGCAGCGGCGCGTTCGTCTGCTCGCGGATGAAATTTAAAATCTCCTCTATCTGCTCTGCGCTCGCGCTCTTGCCCGTGCCTATCGCCCACACGGGCTCGTAGGCGATCAGCAGCCGCTCGTAGCCAAGGTCGATATTTTTTAGCTGCTTAGCCAAAAACTCCTTCGTGCGACCCGCTTCGTTTACGCTCAAATTTTCGCCGATGCAGTAGACGATCTGCCAGCCAGCCTTTACGGCGAAGTCAAATTTCGCGCGCAAAAGCTCCTCGCTCTCGCCTAGCTCGCGTCGTTCAGAGTGTCCGATCAGCACGCTTTTTACGCCAAACTCGTCCAGCATCGCCTTGCCGATCTCGCCGGTGTGAGCGCCGCTTTCGCACGGGTAGAAATTTTGCGCGCCGAGTTTAAATTTATGAGCCGCGCCATCAAGCGCGCTAAACGGAGGAAATACCGTCACGTCGTCGTCTGCACTTAAATTTGCGTCTAAAATTTGAGCGTATTTAGCAAAGCTCGCTCTCGTATGATTGCACTTTAAATTTGCTAAAAACCTCACTCAGCAGCCTTTCTAAGCGGTTTTATGCCTGGCAGCTCCTTGCCCTCGATAAGCTCCAGACTAGCGCCGCCACCTGTGGAGATAAAGGTCATCTCGTCGGCGTCCCCCGCGCGCTCGACGACGTCGGCCGTATCGCCGCCGCCAACGACAGTAGTCGCGTGAGTGTCGATGATAGCGTGACTCATTTTGATGCTGCCTTTGCTAAATTTATCCATCTCAAAAACGCCCATCGGCCCGTTCCACCAGATGGTTTGCGCGTCGGCGATGACCTCTTTAAAGAGCCTAATCGACGCAGGTCCGATATCTAGCCCCATCCAGCCGCTTGGGATCTCTTGGGCGGGGACGAATTTCACCGCGCTTTCAGCTGAAAACGTCTGAGCTGCGACGACGTCTACCGGCAGGTAAATTTTAACGCCAAGCTCCCTGCCCTTGCGTAAAATTTCGCGCGCGTCCTCGATGAGATCTTCTTCAAGCAGCGAATTTCCGATATTTTCGCCCAGAGATTTTAAAAACGTAAACGCCATGCCGCCGCCGATTATCAGCTTATCCACGCGCGGAAGCAGGTTGTGCAGGGCTTGCAGCTTGCCGCTTACCTTACTACCGCCCACGACCGCCACGAACGGGCGCGCAGGGTGTTTGATGAGATTTTGAGCAAAATTTATCTCTTTTTGCAGCAAAAATCCCGCCGCTTTGTGCTTTTCGTCGTAAAATTTAGTGATCGCCTCGACCGAGCTGTGCGCTCTGTGGCAGACCCCAAACGCATCGTTTATGTAAAATTCGCCGTATTTAGCGAGCTCAGCGGCTAGAGCCTCGTCGTTTTTGGTCTCGCCCTTTTCAAAGCGTAAATTTTCAAGAAGCAAAATTTCGCCCGGTTTTAGCGCGGCGACTTTAGCTTTGGCATCCGCGCCGACGACGTCCTCGGCAAATATCACGTCTCTATCAAGCAACCTTGAAAGCCTCTTTGCCACGCCTCGCAGCGAAAATTTCTCCTCAAAGCCGTTTTTGGGACGTCCTAAGTGGCTAGCCAAAACCACGCTGCAGCCGTTATCTAGGCAGTAGCGGATAGTAGGGATCGCCGAGCGGATACGGCGGTCGTCGGTGATGTTTAAAAACTCGTCCATCGGCACGTTAAAATCGCACCTAACAAATACCTTCGCGCCGCCGAGCTCAAGATCGTTGATCGATAAAATTTCACTCATTTTTTACCCTTTAAATTTACTTCGTAGCTACGATCTTAGCTAGATCCACAAGCCTTGTCGAGTAGCCCCACTCGTTGTCGTACCATGCAAAGACTTTCACCATATCATCAGCTATGACCTGCGTAGTGTCGCTCGCCACGATGCTGCTGTACGCGCTCGTGCAAAAGTCGCTACTAACCCTATAATCGTCATCGACGAATAAAATTCCCTTTAAATTCGACTCCGCAGCCGCTCTAAACGCCTCGTTTATCTCCTCTTTGCCAGCCGGTCTTTTTAAAACCGCCGTTAGATCGACCATAGATACGTTAGCGACCGGCACGCGCACGCTTTGTCCGTGCATCTTGCCGTTTAGCTCGGGAAGTACTTTTGCGATCGCTTTTGCCGCTCCGGTGGTCGTAGGCCCGATATTTAGGGCCGCAGCGCGCGAGCGGCGGAAGTCTTTAGCCTTCACATCAACCAAGCTCTGTCCGTTCGTATAAGCGTGGATTGTGGTCATCAGCCCTTTTACGATGCCGAATTTATCATTTAGCACCTTTGCCACTGGAGCTAGGCCGTTTGTGGTGCAGCTTGCGTTTGAGACGATCGCTTCGCCTGCGTATTTATCGTCGTTTACGCCGACTACGAACGTCGCCGTGTCGTCTTTTGCCGGAGCGCTCATGACGACCTTTTTCACGCCGCGAGCGAGATAGGGCTCGCACTTTTCGGTGGTCAAAAACTTGCCCGTACACTCCAAAACCACGTCTGCGCCGTAGTCTGCGTAGCTAAGCTCGTTTAGATCTCTTGTTGAAAAAACTCTTATCTTTTTGCCGTTTACTTCTATAAAATCGTCGCTTATCACCTTAACGTCTTGCTTAAATTCGCCGTGCACGCTGTCGTATTTGAGCAGATAGCGCGTCATGTCGCGCGTCGCCGTGTCGTT
>NZ_CAURPW010000015.1 GCF_963526985.1 uncultured Campylobacter sp. | reverse complement strand
CGCGGGCGATGAAGTCTGCCGAGGAGTTTTTATTTACGCTCATCACGGGCGCGCTGCCGAGCAGGCCGCCAAACTAAATCGCTAACGGCCAAAAGCCGTAAAATCAGTAAATCCACTTTACGACGTCGTTTATCTCGCGGCGATACTTTTTAGGTTGAGGCTTTAGGCGGTAACCAAACGGCACCACGATGGCTACGCGCTGTTTGCTCGTATCAAGACCCAAGATGCCGTTTAGCGCCGCCTCGTCAAAGCCCTCGATCGGGCAGCTATCGATGCCTAGGCTAGCTGCGGCCGTCATCATATTTGCAGCAGCTATGTAGCACTGCTTGCTCGACCAGTGATAGATTAGTTCGTCATCGCCGCCAAAACGTCCGCTTAGGAAATCTCCGTAAAATTTCTTCCTGTCGCCGATTATATCAGGAGCCTTGTCTTCGCGGCGCTCAATCATTTTTTCCACGTATTTACCGACGTTTTTAACCTCTGCTACCTTAGCCAGGATAACTACCAAATGCGAGCAAGTCGTAATCTGAGGCTGATCCCACGAGACGGTGCGGATCTTTTGCCTTAGTTGCGGATTTTGCACGACGAGGAAATCCCACTGCTCTAGCCCCGTAGAACTCGGGCTTAGTCTGCCTGCTTCCAAGATAAAATCAAACTCGCCTGCGCTGATTTTTTTATTTTCGTCAAAAATCTTGCACGCGTGGCGAAATTTCATCGCTTCTAAAAAATTCATATTTTCTCCTTTTATTAAAGTCGGGTAATTATACGATTTTAGCCAGAAATTTAACTTAACCGAGAGTTTTTATGCTTTAACTTTAAGCGCTATGTAAATTTGATGCGGTGGGCAAGACTATCCCGCGCCTTGCTACAGGTAGCTTGAGCCTATTTAGATGCGGCGGCGATTTCGCGTTTATTTGGCTATTTGCGCCAAGAATATTTGCGATTTTTAAATTAAATTTTAACTGATGCTGAATTTGGACGGCTTTTAGGCCAAATATGTAAAACCGGCATACGAGGCGGCAAATTTTAAGTAAATGATAAAAGTAACGATTGCTCGGTTTGGCGCCGTTTTTGCGATTTACGCGCTAGATAGCCGAGTATATTTGACGATGTTTTAAACATGACTTAAGAAACTAGATTTTTAAACTAAAGGCTTACCGGATAAGCCGACAAATTTTGTCGCAAGCGCTAAATCAAATTTATCCCAAACTCCGTCTTTGCCGTAGCTGCACCCACTACGGCGCTGTTTTCGTAACCGGCGTCCTTTAGGCGAGATAGAGCCGAATTTGTCTCGCTTTGCGGTACCGCTAGCAGTAATCCGCCTGAAGTCTGCGCGTCGTAAAGCAAGATATCGGCCTCGCCACGGACGAATTTACTCGCAAATTCGCGGTTTTTATAGCTGCCCTCAGGGATGATGCCCATATCGGCAAACTCGCGCGCAACCGCTATCACGGGCACGTTACCCGAGTAAATTTCAAAGCTGATTTTATCGTTTAGCATTTCGCTTAGATGTCCTAAAAAGCCAAATCCCGTGACATCGGTCGCCGCCGTTACGTTGATACCTTTTAGCGCGTCTACGGCATAAAAATTTAGCTGCCGCATCGTCTCTACCACCTGCTTTATCTGCGCCGAATTTAGCAGATCGGCCTTGATCGCCGTGCTTAAAACGCCCGTTCCTAGCGGCTTTGTGAGTATAAGCGCGTCACCCTCGCGCGCGGAGTTATTAGACCAAAAGCGGCTTGGCGAAACGACGCCCGTGACGCTAAGACCGTAATACATCTGCTGCGTCTCTATCGTGTGTCCGCCTACGATCACGCCGCCGCACTCGGCGACCTTATCCCGTCCGCCGTGCAAAATTTCGCCCAAAATTTCGCCGCTTAGGTTGCAGCTATCAAAACCGACGATATTTAGCGCGTTTAGCACCCGTCCGCCCATCGCAAACACGTCGCTTAGGCTGTTTGCGGCCGCGATCTGGCCGAATATAAACGGATCGTCTACCACCGGCGTGATAAAGTCTAGCGTCTGCACGAGCGCGATATCGTTCGTAATCTTAAAGACGCTCGCATCCTCGTTCGTGCCGATGTTTGAGAGCAAATTCGGGTGAGCTAAATTTAAATCGCCGATAGTTTTGTGTAGACCCGACGGGTCAAGCTTGGCCGCTCAACCCGCCGCTTTGACGAATTTGGTTAGACGTTTGTCGTTGTAAATCATAGTTTGATTTGCTCGTGAGAAGTTAAAATTTGCATGATTTCATAGGCATTTGATATCTCTCCGACGCTTAGATCGCCAACGAGTTTATACGCCTCTAGGCAGCTGCCGCAGCTTAAAATTTTAACGCCCGCAGCCTCTAAATCCTTAAGCGGTTTAAAGCCCGCATGCGCGCGGTTCGTAGTCATTTTAACGGCATTATTTACGCAGATTACGTATTCGGGCTTATTTTCTACTTGCAAAAGCGCTCCTAAAAATTTAGCCAGCAAATTAACCCCTACGTCGCCGCTACCGGCGCGCTCTTCATTTAGATAAAGGGCTATTTTTTTAGCCTTTGGCGTGATCTCGCAGACGAATTCGTCAAAATTTGCTAACTCAAGCCTAGATTCGCCCTTAACGGCGGTGATTTTTGTCTCGGCGCCGTTTTGTTCTACGCTAAATTCGACGTTTTGATTTTTTAAAAAACGGCTAATGTTTTCTTTTGGAGCGATAGAATTTACTAAAATCTCAAGCTTTTCGCCGACTTTTAGGCTCTCAAGCGCATTTTTAGTCCTGATGACGGGTTCCGGACAAGCCAAATTTCTACAATCGATTTGCATTGATTTTTCCTTAAAATTTATTACTCTTCAACCTGAAGTCTAAGGAGAGATTTTATCTAAAAGATTTTAAATTTTGTATAAAAAGGCGAATTCTAGCCTAGGCTTTAAAATAAAAAAGGAGAAAAACTTCTCCTTTTTTATTATTTTAATTTCGCGTAAGTTTTTTCGTATTCAGATACGGGGATTTTGTTTTTAGAGATGAGTTCCTGATACCAGTAGTGGTGAAGCACGTAAACTTCTTCCTCTTCTTTATATCCCGTTACCATAGACCAGATAGCGCCGTGTATCGCGATAGCCGCCATGTATATGTGTACCAGGAAAAATACGGCGCAAACTATACCAAGTACGTTGTGAATAAGCGCAGAAGCTCTTAAAACTTCGATTTGCGGTACGCCTAGCCAAGTAGCGACGTCAGGCGTTTTAAAATCTAAGAAGAACATCGCTGCGCCGGTTAGTATCATCACGATACCGCCTGGAATAGCGACCCAGTACCATGCTTTTTGACCGGCGTTAAATTTACCTGCAGGCACCGGTCGTTTAACTTTTGAGAGATACCCGCCTACAATAAGCATCCATCTGATGTCGTAGATCGTCGGTAGCATTCTTTTCGTCCAAGCTATCAGCATCGGCAGTACGGATACCGCAAATATAATAGTAGCTAACCCGTGGATGTTTTTACAAAATCTAACGAAAGCTCCGCCGCCAAGCTCCGCGCCCCACATCATGATGATACCGGTCGGTACCAGCACTATCCACGAGATCGCGGCTAGTCCGTGAGCTACGCGCTCTATTACGCTAAATGCATAGACTTTGTTCCCGTCGTGGCTAAAATGCTTCGGACCGATAATCAAAAAGTGCAAAGCAAATGCCCCAATCACGGCTAAAATCAGCGACAAAACGGCTATAGCGAAGTAGTCGTTACCCTGAATAAACGTAAAAATCGGTCCCAAACCGTCTTCGTAAGGCTTGATGTTTTCGATTCTACCGGCAGCCCAGACATTGCTCTGATACTGGTTGGTGCTAGGACTCGCCTCGATAGCGAAGGCCCAACAGGCGACAACCGAAAGCAAACTAAAAATTCTCGTCATGCTATCTCCCTTGTTTTTGTTCGTCCGCTCAAAGCCGCACGTAATTCGGCATCCAGCCAAAAGCTAAATTTCGCGGATTTTCGTGAAATTATATCAAAAAATAGCGTAATGCAAGCTTAGCGCCGAAGTACCGCTTTTTTAGGCGGTTACGGCGCATTTTTATCAAAATTGGGGGCAAATTTATAATCAGCCATATTAATTCATTCATATAAGCTAGATTTTATTTATATTAAATTTAACTTCGTTTGCGATTAAATTTGCGGCAAATTCGGCGGCTGATAAGCTAAATTTTAAATTTAGCGCTAAAAAGGCGCAGGCTTATGAGGCCAGCGCGCCAGGAGCAAGTCAAATAAAAGATCGCCGCAAAATTTAATTTACAGCCCAAACGGCACCGAAAAATATCAAATTTACACCCTAAAGGGTACGGTTCCCGGCATCAAATTTAGTTTCGTCTCTCATACTCTTCAAAACCGAATTCCCGCACGGTTACAAGCTCGCCGTTTTCTTTTAGAAGCAGTAAATCAGGTAGCTTTATGCCGTTAAAGGTCGTGTTTTTTACGATCGTGTAGTGGATCTGATCCTCAAAGATCACCTTATCGCCCACGCTTAGCGGCGCGTCAAATTTATACTCCGGTTCGCCCGCATCAAGCCCCACGATATCGCCCGCTAGACAGGTATTTCCGCCAAAACGGTAGCTAAATTTACCGCCTTTGCTCTCGCCGCGCACCGCTGGTCGGTAGGGCATCAGCACGGTATCGGGCATATGCGCCTCGGCTGAGACGTCTAGGATGGCTATGGTTTTTTCGTTTTGTACGAAATCAAGCACCGAAGCAGCCAAAAATCCCGTCTGCCAGCCCACCGCTTCGCCAGGCTCTATATAGACCTCGACGCCGTATTTTGCGCGGAAATTTTTGATCAAATTTATGAGCATATCCACGTCGTAGCCCTCTTTTGTCACGTGATGTCCGCCGCCGAAATTTACCCACTTCATACGCGGTATAAACTCGCCGAATTTATCCTCAAACGCCATTAGCACGGTCTCCAGACTCTGCGCGCTCTCCTCGCAAAGCGCGTGGAAATGCAGTCCTGTGATACCCTCAAGCGCGTCTGCGTCAAAATTTGCGCGAGTGATGCCTAGGCGGCTATACCTGCCGCACGGGTTATAAGCGTCAGTCGGCGCGACGGAGAGTTCGGGATTTACGCGAAGCCCGCAGGTAACGCCCGCGGCTAGGGCTTTTTGCTTAAACTTAGCCCACTGCGCAAAGGAGTTAAAAACCACGTGCTTTGAGAGCGCTAGCACCTCATCTATATCCTCGTCTTTAAATGCCGGAGAATACGTATGAATCTCGCCGCGAGCGTATTTTGCGGCAAATTTAGCCTCGTGCAGGCCGCTGCAAGTCGCGCCGTCTAGGTATTCGCCGACAAGCCCCATCACTCCGCTAAATGCAAAGCCTTTTAGGGCGACTAGCACCTTCGCGCCGCTTTCATCCTTGACGCGTTTTAAAATTTCTAGATTTTTGCGCACCTTGGCCTCTTCGCAGACGTAGGCGGGCGTTTTTATTTTGCTTAATATTTCGTTCATTACGGCTCTTTTATTTAAATTTTCGCGTAAGTATATCTAAATATTTTTTTAAGTAAAATCAAGAAAAAAATTTAATTTCAAAGGCGAATTTATGGTAGAAATCGAGTTTTTGGGCCCAATCAAAATGGAAAATTTAAAGCTAGAAGCGGCAAATTTAAGCGAAGTAAAAGAAAAACTAGGCGAATACGCGCAGCTTAAAGAGTGGCTAAAAATCTGCGCCGTCGCCATAAACGACGAGATCGCGAGCTCTCTTGACGCGCCGCTAAAAGACGGGGATAAAATTTCCATTTTACCGCCGGTTTGCGGAGGCTGAGATGCAGATTTTTGAAGGAAGCCTAGACGCTAAGGCGATCACAAACGCCTGGTACGACGAGTTTAAGGACAAAAACTGCGGCGCTCTCATCACGTTTACGGGCATCGTGCGCGAGGAAGGCGGCATAAGCGCGCTTAGCTTTGATATCTACGAGCCGATCCTGCGCAAATGGCTAGCGGGCTGGGAGCAAAAGGCGAAGGATCTGGGCGCATACGTGCTTTTTGCGCATTCGCGAGGCGACGTGCCGGTGCACGAGAGCTCCTACGTCGCAGGCGTGGTTAGCCCGCAAAGAAAGGTCGCCTTGCGGCTGATAAACGAGTTTGTAGAGGACTTTAAGGCTAATGCACCGATCTGGAAATACGACGTCATAGGAGGCGAGCGCATCTACGCAAAAGAGCGCAGCCAAGCGATCAAAGGCGCCGGGCTTTTAGGCTAAATTTACTCGGCTCGGCTTTGATATACGCGCCGAGCAAATTTGACGGCTTTTTAGATAAAAGTTTTATTTCTTGCGGGCTAGACCATGATGTTTAGCCCGCTTTTACTCCCGATCGCTATCAAATTCGGCAAATTTCGGCTCGCTTTTTATATAAATCAAATTTGAAAATTCGGCATTTCGTCCTTTGCTCGCCCAGACCCGCACCGCAAAAATGTCAAATTTAGCAAGGTTTTAAATTTGTGCAGTCAAAATTTAAAAAATTAGCAAAATGTGCGATAAATATTCAAGACGCAATAAGCGTAGTTTAGCTTTAAAATTTTAACCCGTGAGAGCGCGTATATGAAATACGTAACCGAAACGGGTTTAAAATTTTAAAGCCTCCTCGTAGCGAAGTCTCGTAACGAGCGCTTTGCGCAAAGTTAAAATCCGTTCGTCCGCAGCGAAGCGATTAGCGGTTGCGAGACGAAGTCGAAGCAAAATTATGGGAAATCAAGCGGCCTTTTTGTGAAAAAGTCCCACATAAACCGCAAAAACAAACCCTATCGCCACCGCCCACGGAGCCGCCGCCGTTATGCCGCTTGGCGAGCTGGCGAGCAAGAAGTTATGCGCTACGGCCGCGCCCGCCGCCATACCGATGACGAAGATTACCGAGCTTAGATTGCCCGTACCCATTTGCACGAGATGCTTGCCGGGGCAGCCTTCGCCGAGGCTAAAGCAAAGCCCTGCTAGCGTCATGCTAAGGAAGTTCCAAAGCACGTCGTTGTGCGCTATAGGCTGGCCCTCAAAGCCGAATTTATACTGCCCGAGAGCTAAATTTACGATACTAGCAAAGACCACGATGCTGATGATCCCCGTAAACATCGAAAAATCCTTTTTAAAAAGCCTGCCAAACGCCCCGACGCTGCAAAATTTACTTTTGTGCATTAGCGCGCCCACGATAATGCTAAAACCAAGCGAGATCAGGATAGGAGCGTGCATGGAGCCCGGGCCTTTTGCGGAGCTAAAAAGCGCTCCGTTTTCACCGAGCTTTAAGTGCAGCAAGCAGCAAAATACCCATAACCGTCGGCAAGACGCCTATCGCGGCCTGAGTTTTAGTCTCGTGCGTGAGGCCGTAGCCGAGCTTTTTGAAAAATACGCCCGCGCACACGCCCGCAAAAATACCGACGACTCCAGCAATCGCCGTCATATCGCCGCCGCCCAGACGCAAAAACGCCCTCCACGGGCAGCCCAAAAACACGAGGCAGCCGATCATAGCGAAAAATCCAAGAAAAAAGCGCACAAAAGGCGACGAGCCAGTGGTCGCGCTAAACTCCTTCGTCCAAAGTACGCTAGCCAAAAAGCCGCCCAAAATAAGCCCGATGATCTCCGGACGTACGTACTGCACGACTCCGGCGCGGTGAAAGCCGAGCGCTCCCACCGTATCGCGTAAAAAGCAAGCCGCGCAAACGCCCATATTGCCGGGGTTGCCGAAATACACAAGTAGCGCGCCTAGAGCGCCGAGCGCCGCACCTGAAACGATAAACCATTTTGAATTTGAAAAATTCATGAAGTATCCTTTGAAAAGGTAAAATCGACCCGATTTCTTAGGCTGAATTCTACTTATCTTAAAATCAAAAATTAATAAAATTTAGCAAGTATTTAATCAAAATCGGCGAAATTTTTAAAATCCTAGATCATAAGATGCACGCATATAGGTTTAAATTTGATAAAAATTAATCAAAAAGGCTGCATTGTCAAATTTATATCCAAGGAAGCCTTTAAGGTAATAAACCGCTAAATTTATCGCCGTAAGATTACCTTGATAAATAATTATAACTAAATTTTAAATATCAGATTTAACAAAGAAATTTACCGTTAGAATTAAAAACGATTTGCTGACGACGATTTATTTTTCTAGTTTTTTGTAGCAAAATGAACTTGTTTTAATGTCTGCGTAGCCACGTACCTCTGCTGCCGCGGACATTTACAATTTGACAATCTCGCAAAAGCCGTAAATGGGCAAAGCAAAGACGCCTGTCTTTTTACTTTTACGACTTACGTTACCCAAATTGCGACGACGGATTTTTAAGGATGCAAAATTTACTCTGACTCGCGGATATTTTATAAGCAAATGGGGTCTGATTAAATTTAGCGGCCAAATTTGCAAAAGCGCGCAAAAACTAAATTTATACCCGCTCTTGCATAAGCTAGCCGGTTTACGTATCGTTTACAGGATAAATCCGCTGCCGATAACCAGCTCGCCTCTGTAAAATACCGCGAGCTGCCCGCTAGCCACGCCAAACGCGCTCTGTTTTAGCTCGACCTCGGCGGTGCCGCCACCCAGCACTTTTACGTGCGCGTTTAGCCCGATGCTGCGGTAGCGAACCTTGACGTCGCAGTCAAACTCGCTCTCGTCTATGAATAAATTTAGGCTATTTACCACTATCTTACCGCGCTCAAGCTCCTCTTTGCTGCCCACGACGATGCGATTATTTGCCGCGTCGATAGCGAGCACGAAATGCGGCTCGTGCGCCCCAAATACCTCAAATCCGCGCCTCTTGCCGATCGTGTAGCGCATGTAGCCGCTGTGCCGCCCGATCACGCGCCCAGAGCTATCGACCACGTCGCCGGGCAGATCCGTCTCGTAGTGCTTGTTTAGCACCTCAATATATGTGTCCTCGACGAAGCAAATCTCGCTGCTCTCGGCCTGCTCGCCGTATTCGCGAAAGTTCGGCAGAGATTTTGCCAGTTCTTTTATATCTTTTTTAAATTTATCCCCGAGCGGGAAAATCATATCGGCGATTATCTCTTTTGGCACCTGCGCTACGAAGTAGCTCTGGTCTTTGCTAGGATCGGCGGCGACTCTGATAAAGCCGTCTTGCACGCGGATATAGTGGCCGGTAGCGAGCTTTTCGCAGCCGATACTTTTGGCAAATTTTAGCAGCTCGCCGAATTTTATAAAGTGGTTGCAAAGCGCGCAGGGATTTGGCGTCTTGCCCTCTTTATAGGAGCTAACAAACGGCGTATAGACGTATCTGTCAAACTGCTCTTGTAAATCAAGCACGTGATAGGGGATGCCCAGATACCCGCACGCGCGGGCGACTTTATCGATATTTTTTTCATGATATCCGGGCTTTTTGTGTAGTTTCATATAGCAGCCCACGACCTCGTGACCCGCTTCTAGCAGCATTTTGGCGCTCATGGTGGAGTCGACGCCGCCGCTCATGGCCATTAGTATTTTCATTTTTCTTTCCTATTGCGAGGGCTTGTCTTTTTAGCGCTTTTTGCGGAGCTTGTAAATTTTCGGCTCGATGAACTATATGTTCTATCTACGCCAAAAATTTACCGCACAGCCGCAAAAATCATCTAAAAATACCGCGCCCTAAAGTTTTGTATTTTAAATTCGGCTTTAAAATTTACAAATCTCGCCTTAGCCCCACAATAAGACAATTTCGTATAAATTTGACGCGATTATATAAAAAATAGCTTAATACGCTATAAATTTGCGAGCCAAGGGTGGCGTGGCATTTAGCTTTCGCGCCTTGCTCGGCTCTAAATTTTATCCGCCGAGACGGCAATGCAGAATTTGCAAACGACGATGACGCGGTTAAATTTACCGCTTTTTACGTAAAAAATAGGCTTCGTGGGCAGAGAAAATGTATAAATTTAACAGGGTGCTTGGAGCATAAATTTGAAAGATTTCCTCACTAAATTTACTAAAATGCAGGCGGGCTAAATTTGCAAAAATCAAAATTTAACGCCGTGCGCTAGATAAATGCAACCGGCAAATTTACCGACCGAATTTAACTAACCCTCAAGCCTTGTAGTATTTGAGAGCTTTAAATTTTCGCGTACCGTATGCGTCGTCGTTGCAGCAAAAATAGTGACAGTTAAAATCGTCATGGACACGCGCGGCGTCAAATTTGAGAGCGACACGGCCGCAAATAGCGATAAAAACGAGGCAAATCAGCACAAAAGCGATCCTATCTCGCATCCCGTCAAGCATCGCCAAATCCTTAAAATTAGTAAAATTTTAGCACGCTAATTTAGTTTAATATCCCCAAAATTTCATCCCTTACGGCGTCAAGATCGTCGCTGATCGTATAAAGCGACAGATCCTCCTTGCTAACGGCTTTTTCGCGTATCAGCGTGGTTTTGATAAAATCGTCAAGCTTGCTCCAAAACTCGCTACCGATGAGGAAAATTTTAGCTTTTTTAGCGCCTATTTGCGCGAGTACCAGGATCTCAAACAACTCGTCAAGCGTCCCAAAACCGCCTGGAAACACCAAAAACGCGCTCGAGCGCTCGATAAGAGCGAATTTACGCGCGGATAGGTTGGAAAAAATAAAGCTCGTCGTGGCGTATTTGTTCGTCACTTGCTCAAACGGAAGCACGATATTTAGACCGACGGACGGGCTTTTGCCGCTCTCGTACGCGCCCTTATTCACCGCCTCCATCACGCCAGGTCCTCCGCCGCTAATCACGGCAAAACCACCGTCGGCAAGCTCTTTTGCGAGGCTAAAAGCCATTTTGCAGTATTTGCTATTTTCGTCAAATCTAGCCGAGCCGAAAAACGTAACGCTCGGGTTTTTATATGTCATAAAATCCCTAAATTTAGCCAGATCGTTTAAGATTTCATCCATCGTCTCTCTTTTTAGTTAAATTTATGCGCTAGAGCCGTAAACCGCTACCGAATTTACCGCGCAAGCGTAAAAGAGATGATAGCTAAAACGGATTTAAAAATAGATGACGCGCGATTGAATTCGAGATAAATTTAAATATGTTTTAAATTTGTAAAATCGCTAAGACGGTTTAAATTTGGCTGAATTTATCAAAGGTTTTGGTATCAAATGGCGCAAAATCCTCCAAAACCCGCAAAACCGCCGCCTTGGTTTTTAGCGCGTAAATTTGTTTCCTGGTTTTTAAAAATACGCTCGCCTGCAAATTTAGCCCACGCCGCGATTTTGCGCTAAATTTGGCCCGGCCGTGGCTTAATTTTAAACGCCTTTAGAAAAATTGCTCAAATTTAGCCCTAACGCAGCTGCTCTAAGCGCTCTTTTTTAGTACCGATTTGAGTGATCTGGATACCGAAGTTGCCGTCTACTATGACCACTTCCCCAAGAGCTATGACTTTGTCGCTGATTAAAATTTCAAGCGGGTCGTTTGCTAGCTGATTTAGCTCGATGACCGAGCCTATATCCATCGTGAGTACGTCTTTTAGTAGCATCTTTTTTGAGCCGATACGTACGCGAATAGGCAAACGAACGTCCATAATCAGACCGATATTTCGCATCTCGTCCGCGCTTAGCTCGCTTTTTGGCGAGTGAGAAGGAGAGGCGGCGGCCGCTTCTTTTTGGTCTTTGCTAAAAAATTTAACGAACGAAAAGTCCGCTATCATCGCAATTTGCTCGTCTAAATCGGCGATTTTAACCGGATAGATATATACCTTTTCATACGCGCTAAGGTCTAAAATCGCGTTTTCGTCGAGAAAATTTACTTTCGCGATTTCAAAACTAAGCTTTGGCATACCTTTTTGCGCGCCAAGGCTCGTAGAAAACGCGCCGAGGATATTTGAGAACACCTCTTTTGCAGCATCTAGCTCATCTTCGCTTAAATTTTCGTTGCGAGATATCTCCTCCTCGCCAAGCATCCACTCGCTTACCGCGCTTACTAGCACGGGCGTAACCGCCAGCATTATCTTTGCGTTTATATCGCCGCTTACGCTCACGTTAGCCACGGCTAGAGGAGGCTTGATGCCCTCTTGCCCCGGGGCATCATATTCGTTTCTCTCGCCGACTCCGGGCGTCTTGCCGGTTAGTCCTTCGATCGTAGCTTTTATCTCGTTTGCGAAAATTTTAAAAAATTCATTCATCTCGTTCGTCCTCGTCTAGTATATTTTCTTCGTTTTCGTCGTCTTGGTCGTAGCTCATGAGCTTAGCCTTACGCTCTTCTTCGTATTTTTCCAAGATATTTTTGATTTCGTCTTTATCGCTTCTGATGAGCTCTTCTATGCGGATAGATTTTCTAAATCTATGCAGTCCGACCTCGGCTAAAAATACCTCTTTTTTGTCAATCGTGACGATAGCTTTATCGTTTGCGGAGCGGTCAAGACGCAATATATCGCCCTCTTTTAAATTTAAAAATTCATTCACGCTCACGATGCTTTCGCCCAGTATCGCCTCGTATAACACCTCTGCGCGTCCGATTAGCGTTTTTAGCTCTTTGTTTCTGCTCTTTTTCGCGCTCGTTTCGCCTAGCATTATATCGCGGTTAGCTAGGCGGCTTAAAATCGGCTCTAGGTAGATAACCGGATAGCAGATATTTATCATACCGCTTGAGTTACCGACTATGATCTCCATGACGACCATTATCACGATCTCGTTTTGGCTGACGATTTGCACGACGTTTGGACTGCTTTCTTTTGCCTCTACGTTTGGATACATATCAGTCACCGTAGCCCAGCTTTCCTTTAGGCGTTGCATTATCATCCTTAAGATCGCATCGAGCAAATTTATCTCTATATCGGTTAGCTCCCTGCTAGTCTCAAAACCCTCGCCGTTGCCGCCTAGCAAGCGATCTATCATAGGAAATGCGATGCTTGGGTTTATTTCCAAAACGCAGTTGCCGTCAAGCGGCTTGATAGAAAAAACGTTAAAGCTTGTGGGACTTGGCAAACTCATCAAAAACTCGCCGTAAGTCATCTGATCTACGCTGTGCAGACGAATTTCTACGATGCTACGCATAACGCTTGAGATTTGAGAGGCTAAATTTCGCGCTAGCTTGTCGTGAATGCCCTTTATCGCGCGTAGTTGCTCCTTACTGACGCGATTTGGGCGCTTGAAATCATAGATTATTACTTGACGCTGTTCTTCTTTGCTGCCTTCGCCTATAGACTCGCTCGCCTCCTCGTCGTCTACGACTTCGAGTAGTGCGTCGATCTCTTCTTGACTTAAAATATCCGCCATTATTTACCTTCGAGTTTCTTTCTTATTTTTTCCATTAAACGCTTATGTATCTGAGAGATGCGCCCCTCTGATATCTGCAAGATCTCGCCGATCTCTTTTAGACTCAGCTCCTCATAATAATAAAGCTGAACGATGAGCTGGTCGCGCTCCTCGAACTCGTTTAAAATTTGAGTTATCTTTTCTATCAGATCTTCTCTCTCCACTCGCTCAAACGTATTTTCCTCGCTCATAAGCTCCATCTGATCGTCGATGCTAAGCACGCCGACGACGGCGCTTACGTTTCTAGCCTCTCTTATCTTTTCCACGCTTTCTTCAAGCATAGCAGCTAGATACTCGTCCTCAGGTTCGCGCTCGAATTTATTAAAGTATTCGTTCACCAGTGCGTCGATATTTTTAACCAAAGTACGATCTGCGCGACTAACCACGTCAAGCCCGCGTAAAAAATCAAGCATAGCGCCGTAAACTCGTTTTTGCGCATATCCCCAAAACGAGTCGTTTCGCTCTTTGTCGTATTTACGAGACAGCCTAACCATCTCCTCAAGCCCAGCGCCCATTAGATCGCTAACGTCGATATGAGCCGGTAATCGCTCCTTTAATCTAAACGCCATAGCTCTAAGCGCCGGCGTATAAGCTAGTACGATATCGTCTTGTTCTTTTTTTATCGTTTGAGCGTAGGGATTAGGCTGCTTTTGCATTGCTTTCGTCGCCCCTACCCAAGGTCTGCTTTATTAGGACGCGTTCGCTGCTAAGCTGACCCAAAATAGTATCCATACGCTTTTCTCTAAGCCCGAGCTCCGAGACTAGATAATCGGAGCGCTTTTCGTATTCGTCCTTATCAAAAGGCTTTTTAAGCGTGATATCGACATAGTTTATGATAATGATATGGATCAAAAGATGAAAAAAAAGCGTGATAGCGAAAGTATACATAATCATCTCCAAAGGCTCGTTAAGCTTTAGCGCCGAGAAAACCACGCCGGCAAAAAATCCGCAAACCGTAAAAAACGCTATAAAATTTTCAGCTCTCAAAATCAAATCCTAAAATTTAAATTTGTTCCAGCAAACGCTTAGAAAACGCGCTAAAACTGCTTATCGTACCCGTATCAAGCACTTTTTGTTCCAATTTTTTAAGAAGCCTTGATGCTATCTGTTTCATCTGCTCGCTAGCAGGACCCGTCTCGTTATCGTCTGTAAAAAGCGTGCGGTATTTTATACTTCTAGATACGTCCTTATCCTCGCTGATGTAGCCTAAAAATTCGAGCCTCGGAGCATCTTTGATATTTGCTTCCGCTACCTTTTTTATATGCTCGAAAATTCTAGCGGCCTCTTTTTCGTTTCTTACCATATTAAAAACCATTAAAAAATCGTCTTTTTGTTTAGCCGTCATTTTAATCACGGCGTAAGCATCGGTTATAGCTGCGGGATCTGGCATCGTAACTACTATTATCTCGTCGGCGGCTTCTAGGAAAAAGTCGTTATTTTTGCCGATACCGGCTCCCGTATCTATGATTACGAAGTCAAGCTCGTCCAGACTGCGCGACTCGTCAAAAAACCGTTCGTATAAAAATTGATTGTTAAATTTAAGTATATCTGCGCCGTTTTCGCCAGGAATAAGCGTTAAATTCGGCTTTATCTCGATCAAAATATCTTTTAAGGAACACTCGCCTTTTAATACGTGCAACAAATTTTTCCCCGCGCGCACGTTTAAGATAACGTCAAGGTTAGCTAGACCGATATCGGCGTCAAAAAGCGCGACCTTGTAGCCGCTTTTAGCTAGGACGTTGCCTAAATTTGCGCTTATCGTGCTTTTACCCACCCCGCCCTTTCCGCTCGTTACGGCTATAAATTTAGTATTTTTAGCCCTAGTTCGGGCGCTTACCATATCTTGTAGCTTTTGGGCTTGGTTATTCATTTTTTGTCCTTATTAAAGCCCTGCAATACGCAATCGACCAAAAATTCGCTCCTAGCGGCCATTATATCGTCGGGCACCTCTTGACCTAGGCACAAAAAGCTAACGGGCTTACCCGTTTCGTAAACTAGCGAAAATACGTTACCGAAAATCTTCGTTTCGTCAAATTTGGTAAAAATAAAAGTATCCACGTCAAGGAAGCTAAAGCTATTATAAACCTCTAGCAAATCCTCGACCTTAGATCCGGCCGAAAGCACTAAATTTACGTCTATTTCCGCGTCGCTACGCTTTAAAAAAGTCTCTAGTCTAGCCAGTTTTTCCTTATCGTATTGCGAGCTACCGGTGGTGTCTATCAAGATCACGTCGCAGTGATTTAGCTGCTTTAGCGCATTTTTAAAATCATCGGCCTCTATAACGTCAAGTATCGGCAGCTTCATCATTTTAGCGTATTGAAACAGCTGCTCGACCGCCCCGATACGATACGTATCAAGCGTTATTATCCCGGTTTTTGCCCTCTTGCCCTCGCCGTAGGCAAAACGCGCGGCAAGCTTTGCTAGCGTCGTAGTTTTGCCAACTCCGGTCGGGCCTACTAGCATCATTATCTTTTGTTTGCCGTCAAATTCGTCGCTCCTGCAAGGCAGCATCTTTCGTAGTAGCGAGCTAAAATACCTTTTTACCGCAGTCGGGCTGGCCTTCATCTGAGGCGGTACGTTTTCTACGGTTATTTTCATTATCTGCTCTAAATGCTCGTCCTTCATCCCGCTATTTTTAGCTTCCTTATAAATCTCGGCAAACTCAGGCGGTATGGCGATATGGTTTCTAGCCGCGGTCTTCTCCTCCCAAAACATATTTGCGATCAAATTTATCTTTTCGCTTAGCGCGCTTACTTGCTTAGAGACTTCGTCTATTTTTTTATCGTAGTTTTGCTCTTGGCGCGCGGGCGGCGAGTCCAGGTTTGCGATTTGGCTTATTTCTTTGGCCGCTCTTGATATATTTAGTAGTATATCTTCGCCGTTTTGAGGAGCGTCGCTAGGCTCTATTTTAGCGGGCTGGATACTAACCGGTTTAGCCGCAGGCGGAGTTTGCGACAAAAAAAACTCTTCGCCGGAGGCTACTTTTTGCGCTTTTTTGGGCGGTTTTTGCGCGTCCAAAAACTCCTCGTAGGCCTTTAAATTTTGTTTTTGAGACTGGCGTTTTTTAGGTTCGGCCGCAGGGTCCTCTTCGACGCTTACTAAAATTTCGTAAAGCGGCTTTTTGTTTATCGTCTTTGGCTGAATTTGCTTCGTAGTTACCAAAATCGCCCTTTCGCCGCACTCGTCTTGCGCCTTTTTGAGAGCCTCCATACTGCTCTCGCCGGTAAACGTGTAAAATTTCGTCGCCAATTTCTCTCCTTCGTCCCAGTTACGTTTTATCGTCCGCACCGCCTTTTTCGGACTAATTTCATCTTAGCTTTTGCGGTTTTGTTTTACGCTTATTAGCTTTTTTAAATTTACCCGCAAAACCGAACTTAACCTATAATTTATCGCCAAATCTCAAAACTCTAAATTTTAGCGCCTACGCGCAAGCAGTTTTCGTTCCGAGGTTTCGCCTACTTTCATGCTTTGCGGCTAAACTTAACTTAGTTCGTATTTGACATCGCGGCTATTTTGCCGATAAAAATTTAAACGAAAACTCGCCGATTTATTTTTATCGCCAAAAACGGCGGCCAAATCTCGCTCGGTTTATAAATTCGCTCAAAACCGAGCCCGCAAATGCAAAGATTAGAATGCCGAATTTAGCAAATTCTAATCCCGCAAGCATAAACGCGCCTCATCGTTCCAAGCGGCAAAATCACGCTGGCTCTGCTTCTTGCGCCGGGATGCGGCAGTAATAGCCGCGCATCGTTTCTGTTTCGTCCGCTAAAATACAAAATGTCTATATCAAGCGTTCTAGGCGCGTTTTTAAAGCTTCGCGCGCGCCCAAAACGCCTCTCTAAATTTGCCGTTATTTTTAAAATTTGCCTCGCGGCAAGGCTCGTTTGCACTAGCATTACGGCGTTTGTGAAATCAGCCTGCTCCTTAAACCCAAACGCCTCGTTGATGAGGAGGGCCGAGTTTTCGACGACGTGAAACCTGCTGTCTCGGCTGAGTTTAAAATGCAGCCGATTAAAACGCTTTTTCACGTCGCCGATATTGCCGCCGAGCCCCAAAATAACGCTATTTTTAAAGCCCGGTTTAAAATCAAAAACCTTCGGGAAAAAGAGGCATTTGCTAAAGTGCCTCGATCCCGCTACCCTCATAAAATTTCAGCCCCGTTTTCGCGCACGACTACGACGTCCTCGATGCGCACGCCAAATTCGCCGGGCAGATAGATCCCAGGCTCCACGCTAAAGACCATCCCCTCTTTTAGCACGGTATCTCCGCGCTTTGAGATAAACGGAAGCTCGTGGATATCGACTCCGACGCCGTGTCCGGTGCTGTGAAAAAACGCTTCGCCGTAGCCCTGTCTCGCGATAAAATCCCTAGCCGCCGCATCGATCTCGCGCGCCTTTTTGCCGGGCATAACCGCCGCGATAGCAAGAGCCTGAGCCTCTTTTACGATCTCGTAAATTTCTTGGCGTTTGGCATTTTTAAAATTTTGCTCTTTGCCGAAGTTAAAATTTTCGTCAAAGCACGCCGTACGCGTCCTATCCGAGCAGTAGCGATTAAATTTAACCCCCGCGTCAAGCAGGAGCAAGTCGCCCTCTCTCAGCCGCTTTTTGCTCGGCAGAGCGTGCGCCTTGGCGGCATTTTCGTTGATCGCGACGATAGGCGAAAAGCTAAGCGCGAGCTCGCCCTTTTTCTTAAAAATAAGCTCGGCGTTAAAAAACAGCTCCTCTTCGCTCATCCCTTCGTCGTTAGCGCGCACGAACGCGGCAAATTCGTCAAATCTTTGGGCGCCTAGCTGCGCCGCGCGTTTTAAAATTTTTATCTCATCCTCTGATTTTACTATGCGCGAAATTTGCGAAAAATTCGCCCGCGCCTTAAATCTTACCCCAAGCCCCTTGCTAAGCGCCCCCCACTCGCCCGCGCTAAAATCGTACGGGTTATAAACAAGCTCCTTTACGCCCATTTTTCGCAAAAACAGCCGCGCGTCTTTTATCAAATTTCGCTCGACCTCGATAACTTCGGTGTCTTTGCAAAGCTCGCGCGCCTCGATGCTATAACGCGCATCGGTGAGAAAAAATTTGCGCCCAGCAAGACTTAAAAATATCGCGTTGTCGCAACTGTATCCGCACTCGTGAAATACGGCGTTTTCGTCCTTTAGGATAAAATTTTTCAAATTTAGCCCTATTTACTCGGCTTTCTCGCTAGCCCTTACGGATTTAATTTGTTCGAAAATTTGCAACATTCCTATCATCGCCAAATGATAGCCTACCGGTCCGAAACCGACGATTTGCCCAGCAGTTACGGGCGCGATGAGGCTTTTTTGGCGGAATTCTTCGCGACGATGTATGTTGCTGATATGCACCTCTATAGCCGGTATTCCGACGGCCGAAAGCGCGTCGCGAATCGCGATAGAAGTATGCGTATAAGCGGCGGGATTTATGATGATACCGTCGCTATCGCCGTAGCACTCTTGGATTTTATCTACGAGTTCGCCCTCTAAATTGCTCTGAAAAAATTCGATTTCTATATCGTTTTGCTCGGCAAAAAGCTTCATCTGCCCGTGGATATCCTCCATCTTCATCGAGCCGTAGACGTCGGTCTCTCGCGTACCCAGCATGTTGATATTCGGGCCTTGGATGACCATTAGTTTTGATTTTGTTTCCATTTTTAGCCTTTTAAAAGATTTAAATTTAGGCCTGATTATACATTTTTTAAGCTAAATTTTCGCTACAATCACGAAAAATAGGAGCTTAAAAATGATCATCGTTAAACCGAAATTTACAATGCTATGCGACGAAAATTTTACCGTTTTAGAGGATGCGGCGGTCGCTTTTGATGAGCATATCCAGGCGGTCGGAGAGGCCCAGGAACTACGCAAAAGATACGAGGGTGCGCAGTTTTTCGAGTATCCTGACGCCGTTTTGGCGCCGGCATTCATCAACCCGCACGTGCATCTGGAGTTTAGCGCGAACAAAACCAGCCTCGTTTACGGCGATTTTTTAGAGTGGCTAAGCTCCGTTATCGCCTCTCGCGGCGCGCTCTCGCAGGCGGCAAACGAGGACGTCATCGCCTCCGCGATAAAAACCATGCAGCGTAGCGGCGTAGCTAGCTTCGGAGCGGTTTCTAGCTTTGGCGGGGATTTGGACGCGTGCGCAAACTGCGGCGGCAGGGTCGTTTTTTTTAACGAAATTTTAGGCACGAACGAAGCAGCGCTCGAGCAAAATTTGGCAAATTTCACCGCCCGCTTTGAAGCGTCGCAAAAGCGCAAAAGCCCGCTTTTTACGCCTGCGGTTTCGGTGCATTCGCCCTACTCCACGCATCCTGATTTGGCCGCTGCGGCGCTAAATTTAGCCCGCGAGCGGGAGCTGGTCGTCTCGACGCATTTTATGGAGAGCGAGCATGAAAAAAGCTGGCTAGAAGGCGGCTCAGGTGGCTTTAAAGAGTGGCTGGGCAAATTTAACCCCGCCGCGCGCCCACTATATACGCCAAGCTCGTTTGTAGTGATGTTTGCTGGCGTTCGCACGCTCTTTACGCACTGCGTTTGGACGGATGATTTTTCGGGCTTTGACCCGGAGCTTCACAGCCTCACACACTGCGCGGTTTCAAACAGGCTGCTTAGCAAACGCACGCTAAATTTACGCGCCGCTCTGGACGCGGGAGCGAGTATAAACATCGGCACGGACGGACTTAGTTCAAATATAAGCCTAAATTTCCTTGACGAACTGCGGGCAAATTTGCTTATTCACGCGGATTTTGATCCGCTTGAACTAGCTAAAATCTTGCTTCTATCATCGACAAAAAACGCGGCAAAGGCACTAAATTTGGATGCAGGCGAGATAAAAGAGGGCAAGCTAGCCGACCTCGCTCTCTATGGCGGTTTTGCAGACGCTGGCGCGGCGCAGCTACCGCTCATGCTCATTTTACACGCCAAAGGCTGCGAACGGCTATTTGTCGGCGGTGCGGAGGTAAATTTAAAAGCAAATTTAGCGGCGATTTAAACTTGCCGCCAGGCTAAAGACGCGCCGCAAAGTAAATTTAAAGGAGAAAAATGGAAACTAAAATCGGCAACATCTTTGCCGTAAGATTAAAAAGAAAGGGCGTTTATTTCGTCGCGCAAATCCTTAGCGGCGGCGATGAGGCGGGGCGTTTCGCGGTCGTTTTAGACCTATTTACGAAGGAGCCGCCCGGCCTAAAAGAAGCGGCAAAGCTAAAGCCGTTTTACTTTGGTCATCACTTTTGGGAGCGCGAGGAATTTTATCTAAGCGCGGATGAAATTTTGGATGCCAAGCCCGTTTTTATCGGCAATGCCGCGCCCATTTGCAAGCCGCCCAGACAAGCAAGCCTGCAAAATACGGAGCAAATTTGCATGCAGCTTGCGTGGAACGAGCTGCCAAAGGATATCAAGGATAAATTTAAGTCCGCGAGCAAGCAAAAACTTGAAATAAGGCAACTGCAAGACCGCAAATTTTATGCCGAGTTTGCGCGGCAAAATCCGTTTTGCTACGAGATAAAAAGCGAAATTTGGGATGAAAATTTAAAAGATTTTTTAGAAGCGACGCCGATGATAACGAATATGGAGCTAAACTGCGCCGCAAAAAGCCTAGATATCTCGCGCACGTACGTACAAGAACTAACCCTAGATACTAGCAGCACGCAGGAAATTTTGCTAAACGACTCGCTATATAGGCTCACGCTAAAGGGCGACGCCTCGCGGCTAAAAAGCGTGCATTGCCCCTTTGACGGCGAGCTTTTAGGCATCCAGCTAGAGCTAAAGGGCGGCGGATTTTGCGTTAGCGGGCTTGAAGAGTTGCGCGAACTACGGATATTTTCGCAGCGCGGCGAGTATGTAGATCTTGATGAAATTGCGGCGAGTTTTCCGAATTTACGCGAAATTTTCATAAACGCGCAGGGCGGCACGCTAAAAAATATCGACGCGCTTGCTAAGCTCAAACGACTCCAAGCTATGCGGCTAAGCGACGTTTACGGATTTGATAGCTTTCCGGCGAGGGCGCAAATGCCGTATCTAAAGCATCTTTGGCTACGGTCGGTTCCAAAAACGGTCTGCGAGGCGGCAAAAAGGGAGTTTAAAGACATAGAGGACATTGAAATCAAACAGCCGCGAAGCGATCAGTGGCTGGAGGTGAATTTAAACAATCCGTTACGCGGCTGGGACGGCAGAGAGGGCGTAAGCACGGCAGCGTCCAAAAGGGCGATGAAAGCTTACGCAGACGCGCACAAAACGCTAAGCGCGATTAAAGCAGAGCCTGCTAGCAAAAAGCTAGAAACGGCGAGCAAAAACGCAAAAGCACAAACTAGCAAAAAGGCGGCGAGGACGGGTAAATTTGATACAGCTAGCGCAGGTAGCGCGGCGGCGCGGGCTAAAGTTTTAAAAGATTTTATCTCCGTTTTTAATGCAGTAGGCGCTGGGCGGGGCATCGACACCATGGAGCGCGAGGAGATCTGGGAGGCGTTTTGCAAGCTTTGCGAACTAGCCGCGGTAAGCGAAAAAGACCAAGAAAAAATCTGGGAAACAAACGCAGAGTTTTGATCTTCGCTTGCTTTGAAAACTAAGTCCGCAAAGGCTAAATCTGCAAGCTAAATTTAAAGCGACCGGTTAAACCGGCCTTAATGCCTAGGCCTTAAATTTAGCGGGCGCGAGCTTTAAGGCTTGGGGTTTTAAAGATAGATCTTGCCGCTAAATTTGATTAAAAATTTCAAGTCCGTAAAAACCAAAGCGCCGAATTTAACCGCCTTTTTCAAATTCGGCACGAAAATTCCTCGCTTTTAATCTGCAAATTCGCGCCCCTAAATCACCGCCCAAATGCCAATCTAAGACTGACCGAAAATTTACCGTAAAACGAGCGCTAGCTAAATTTATAAATTTAAATGGTAAAATGCGCCCCGATTTTAAATGAATTAAAGGAAAAAAATGGGATTTTTAAGGTTTATTTTCATGCCGATCGCGGCGATTTTTAGGTTTATAAACACCTATTTTAAAGCGATGCTGTTTTTACTCATCGTGTTTTTGATATTTTTTAGCGGCAAAGGCGAAAACGTAAATCCGCCCAACCTAACCCAGATAAATCTATCGGGCGCAATCATGGACGCAGGCGAAGCGCTAGAAAAGATCGAGGCCGCGCGCAAGGACGGCGACATCAAGGGCGTGCTGCTTTATATCGATAGCCCGGGCGGCGCGCTGGCGCCTAGCGTCGAGCTACACACGGCGGTCAAAAATCTACGCGCCGCAAAGCCCGTGGTCGCGTATGCGGGCGGGTCGATGACTAGCGGTAGCTACTACGCGGGTGCGGGCGCAAACAAAATTTTGGCAAATCCTGGCGCGTTTATCGGATCGATCGGCGTGATAATGCAAGGCGCGGATGCTAGCGAG
This sequence comes from uncultured Campylobacter sp., assembly GCF_963526985.1. Lineage (NCBI taxonomy): Bacteria > Pseudomonadati > Campylobacterota > Epsilonproteobacteria > Campylobacterales > Campylobacteraceae > Campylobacter > uncultured Campylobacter sp. The sequence continues at coordinate 20,820 of NZ_CAURPW010000015.1, read as the reverse complement.
CTAGCGGCTAAAATAGGCGTCTCGCAGCAAATCGTAAAAGCGGGCGAGTATAAAGAGGCGGGGACGTTTCTGCGCCCGTGGAGCAAGATCGAGCGCGAGCAGCTACAAGAGCTCGTAAACGCCAGCTACGAGATGTTCGTAAGCGACGTGGCGGCCGATAGAAATCTAGACGCAAACAAAAGCAAAGAGTGGGCCAACGCGCGGGTATTTCTGGCCCGCGACGCCGCAAAACTCGGGCTCATCGACGAGGTGAGCGATTATTATTCCGCGCGCGCCGAGCTAGAAAAGCTAAGCAGCGTGGCCGAGCCCGTCTGGGCAAAGCCGTCCGTCTACGAAAAAGCGATGCAAAAATTTATAAATCAAGGCACAAACTCGCTAATCTCGGCGTTTTTTGAAACTAAGGCAAGATAAAATTTAAAGGCGCGCCGTGAAAATAATCTCGAAATTTAAAGACAACTACGACTTTATGGTATCAAAATACGGCCTTGACGAGACGCTAGTCTACGACCGTAGAAACTCGACTCCAGTCGGCGCAGATGAGCTATGGAGCCTTAGCCGGGCCGATAAGCCGTTTTTAGAAAACGCCGGTTCGCGCTACAAAGTACGCGTAGGCAGGGACGGCAAGCTTAGCACCGATTTTTATACAGGCGAGGGTTTGCCTAGACTGCTTCACTCCGTGATTTTTATCGGCAAAAACTTGGTTCATATTTTCGCCGCCGAGGGCAAAATTTACACCGATTTCGACCTTGCGGAAAACGAGCGGGAGGAGATGTATTTTAACGGCGATATTTTGGCGTTTAAAGACGGATTTTGCGCTTATATCGCCTCGCGGTTTGAGAGCGATATTTTACGCTTTGCCGCGCTTAGAGCAAGCGATCCGGCGGCTCTTAGCAGCGCCGATAGGGCTAGCGAGAAGGAAAATTTAAGCGCGCCCATAGTGTTTTTTAAAAGGACGCAAACTGCCGACTTCGTAGCGATAAATCCGCAGCTTAGCGCGATGGGACTTTATCTGGACGCCGATTTCGTCTGGCAGAGTTTAGTTGAGTTTTTATCCGCGAAAAAAGACGCCGAGGCTCCAGTAGGCATGGTGCCAAACGAGATAAAAATCGCTAGCAAGGGCTTTGACGCAAAGCGTTCGTTTCGTACGAAGATGAAATAACGCAGGCGTCTTAGCCTAAATCGCTTTTTTATCTTTTCCTCCCGCGCGCCGTTTAAAAGATGAGCTTGGCGCAAAATACGACTCGTTTTTGGGCTAAGGCGTCAATAAATTTAAGCGACTACGCCGCGCCTTTTAAACGCCGATAAATTTAACCGCGCCCTTTGCGCCGATAAAACCGCAAATTTAAAATGCCGATTTTAAACGCAAAAGCCGCGAAACGATAAAATTTGCCGTAAATTTAAAACATAAAATCGCGCTATCGCTGGTTTTGAAGCGTAAATTTAAAGGCGTACGCTTTAACGCAACCTTGATTTATCGACGCTTTAAGGCGATGAAAATTTATCGTTTTCTAAGGCGCAAAGCGGCAATCAAAATAAACGCGGCGCAGCCTACTGGCAAAGTCGCGCGACTAGTAAATTTAGCTAACGGCTCGGTCTTATTTGTGAGGTAAATTACGGCAAATAAAGCATAAATCAATGACTAAATTTGCGGCGCCAGCCCCCAGTTCGCAAACCGAGTTTTAAAATTTACTCCGCCGGCGCCCTTAACCGCTCGTAACCCAGCCCCTCCACCAAAATATAGCTAGCATCGATAAAGCGGTAGCTCTCGCGCGGCAAACGCGAGATAAACTCTGAGTAGTCTAGCTCGGCTAGCACGCGGTAGCGGGAGGCCTCGCCGTCCTCTTCGCTCTCATTGCCGCCGTCGCATCCTTCGCCGCCTACTAGCGTAATTTCCCAGCGCGCGACGTCTTTTGGCTTAACAAAGTCCAAATTTTGCCACTCGACGAAAGGCTCGTAAGGCAAAATAGTCGGCACGCCCTGCGTAAGCGCGTACGAGCCGATGATCTCGCCTTCGCCGTTTGCGCGGTAAAAGCGCTGATTTGCGCCGTAAGCATCCAGGTATTGCACCGCGGTTAGGCGCTGGCTAAACTCCTTTGCGGGGCTTTGCGCGGCTAAAATTTCATCTATGATCGCGCGATTTAGGGCAAAAGGCCTAACGATGCCGTAGCAGTGATTTACGGTCGCGCCGCCCTCCAAATGTCCTTTTATCGCCCGCAAACCCGAGTTTATATCGCGCTCATAGTCAAATTTTTCTATCGCTCCTCGCGTATAGATTTTTCCGTCCTCGCCCTTGATGTCGTTTCCTAGCCTCCTCGATAAAATTTGCAGATACGAGATAGCTAAAACCCAGTCAAATACCGTCGCGGGCGTATTTACGCGCACTTTGTAGCTTTCCTCCTCGCCGTCGTAGCTAAGCTCAAATCCCCGCCCGCTCTTGCCCCAAATGCCTAAAACTATGCCCTCGCATTCGCCTAAAAGCGAGCTTAAAAACGCCTCTTTATCAAAATTTTCGGCATTCTCGTCTATGCCAAACACCGCCAAATCAGGTATCAGCTCCGTAGCCTTGCCTACGCTCATTACGCCAAAATATCCCAAAAATAGCGGCCGCTTTTTATTTTTGACGCTAAATTCTACGCTCATCGTTTCTCCTTTTAAACCGCGATTATAGCAGATGCGGAGCAAAAAAGGGAAGCAAAAGCCGGCGCTATTTAGGGTTAAATTTAAGAGCAAAGCGCGGGTTTTGATTTGATAAATTTAAACGGATAAAAAGCGGAGCCAAATCAGGCGGCAAATTTGCAAAAACGGCGGGAATTTAGGCGCGTGGAGTTTGCGACACGGGTAAATTTAGCGCCCGTTTGGACGCGATGGAAATTTGACGTGAAAATTTAAGCAAACGACCAAATTTAAGCAAGGCTGCGGCGTGCGTTTTGCGGCGTTTGCTTGCATTAAAACGCCTAAATTTACTTAAACCTAGTGACCCAGCTTCCCAGATTCGTATCGACTTTGACCTCGATTATCTTGCCGCATCCCTCATCTAGCGTAAATTTGATCTCTTCGCTAAAATTTAGCTCAAAACCCTTACCCAGCCGCGCTCGCACGTCTTTTAGAGGTATTTCTTGAACCGACTTCCAGTCAAAATCCTCGGGATCGTCCTTGTTTGGCGTCTTCTGCTCTATATCCACGAAATTTTCGTCCCTTTTACCCACGCGGATCGTCGCTTTCGCATCATATCCCAAGCCTATAAAATCGTTCCACCGCGCAGAGCATCTGCCCCTGTTTATCTCCATACCCCAAAGCTCCACGCCGTCTTCTAGCGCCCTAAATATCAAAAATCTCGTATCGTGCGAGCCTATACGGCGGTCCCAGTAGTCTCCGTAGACCGTCGATGTGGTGGTGGTCGTTAAATCTAGCTCGTATGGTGCGGCGTCTTGCGCCGAGGCTACCGCGCCTGCTATCAGCGAGGCTGCAAATGCGGAACATAATTTTTTCATTTTTCTCCTTTAAATTTATTCGTTACTTTTGCGCTAAATTCGGATAAATTTTAGCACAAAATTTGCGGCAAGAGACTGCCGCCTAGCATAATTTATCAAACTCCGCAACGCAAGTTTGCTCGCCGGGCTTGCAGTAGCAAAGCCGTATTTCGGCAAGAACTAAGAAATTAGCTTGCGGTCGTGGGCTAGTTCTATTGCTGCGGCGAAATAAAACCAAAGGCGACGCGAAATCTAAAAATCGCTTTGCTAAATTTTGCAACGCAAGGCAAAATTTAGCGTCGCAAGCTCTTAGCCGCAAGCAAAAATCTAAGCAAGGGCAAGACACGCCGCCTAGCAGCTTTGCTTATAGCCTAGCTCGCACGCCTTCTTTCGCATTTGCTTTGCCTTTTTCGCGTCTTTTTTTACTTGCTCGTATCTGTTTTCGTTGAAATTTCCCTCATACAGCCACGCCGCTCGCGCGCAGCCGCCTACGTAGCCTAGCTTACACGAGCGCTCGTAATACTCCATCATCTCGCCTATATCGCCTCCCGTTCGCTCTATCATCCAGCCCAAGTTGTAGCATCCAGGAGCATATTTTTTGTTGCATAGGGTATTGTTTATCGCAAACGACTGCACCTCGTCGCCCAGCTCTTCTTGTATGAAATTGGCTAGCGCCAAGCAACCGGGCAAATACTCGTAAAGGACGCAGCTAGCCTTGTAATACGCGCTAATCTTGGTCTCGCGCTCACTCTTATCCGCGGCTTTTACTAGGTTATTTTTATAAAGTTCGCCAAGATAAAAGCAGCCCTCGCCGTCTCCTTTGGCGCAGGCTAGGCTAAATAGCCCCTCCGCCGCGCCGTAGTCTTGCTTTGAGTTAGCCGCTACCATGCCCGCTTGCACGCACTCTTTGGTAGCGTTTAGGTCGGGATTTTTGCATTTTTTGAGCTTTTCTAGCGTATCTGCGGCCAGCAATGGCGAAAGGTTCAGCTCGCTAGCGAATAAATTTAACGCTACAAAGAGCGCAAATAATAAGATTTTCATTTACCGTCTTTTATCAGTTTTACCGCGTCGCAACCGTCTTTACCGCCTAGGGCGCAGGATTTTTCGTAGTATTTTAGAGCCTTATTTTCATCCGCTTTTACGTCCGCTTCGCCTACGTTGTAGATACCGCCTAGCTCGTCGCAACCTGCCGCATAGCCAAGGTCGCAAGCCTTTTCGTAGTATTTCATCGCTCCCTTTACGTCTTGTTTAAAGCCCCCGTGTCCGTCGATTTTAAAAAAGCCGAGATTGTAGCACGCGGTAGCGGTTTTTAGCTCATCGCAGGTTTTTTCTAGTAGCTTTTCGCTCGCTGCCGCGTCGCCCTCGTCGATATAAGACAGCCCTAGTCCCGCGCAGCCTTCGCCGTCTCCTTTATCGCACGCCTCTTTAAAGGCTGCGGCCGATAGCTTGCGTGCCTCCTCGTCGCCCGAAGCGATGTATTCTTCATAATACGCGTCGCCCAAAACCGCGCATTTTGCCGCATCGCCGCTTTGGCACTGAGCTTTTAGGCTAGCTAAATTTTCGCTTTGCAAATCAGTCGCAAACGCCGCGCTAAAAAGCATAACGGCGGCAAATAAAAACTTTTTCATTCGCATCCTTTTTAAAATTTAACGCGTGATTATAGCGAAAAACGTTAGAAATTTAAGGCGTAGCGATTTGAGCGCTACGAATAAAATTTGCGGCAAATGCGAGCGAGTTTTACGGCAAACAAAATGCTATTAAGCATAAATTTCCCTCTAAAAGCGCCTTTGGCTAAAATCAAATCCTAAAAGCAAATTTCAGCCGTGATTTAATTTGCCTTTTAGTCCTGGCTTGCGACCTTTAGGACGCTTTAGGCAAAAGGCTACGCAAATCGTATCACGTTGCAGGCTTTTGCGCCTAGTATTGCCCAAATTGCGTAAATCAAATTTTATATTACGAGAAATCGTTCGCTGCGCTAAGGCTTTGGGCTTTAAATCGATACTTTGAAAATATAGCTATAATCTCAAAAAATATCAGATAATAATTTTTATTAGATAATATATTTTTCTTTAAGGTTTTTATGCTATAATTTCACTCATAAATCACATCAAAGGAGACAAAATGTCAAAAGTTGTTACTCAATTAAATCAGATTCAGGCCGATGCTCATGCGTTATTCGTTAAATTTCACGACTATCACTGGTATGTAAAAGGCATTCAGTTCTTTAGCGTTCACGAATACACCGAAAAAGCTTATGAAGATATGGCGGAGATATTCGACGATGTCGCTGAGCGCGCTATACAGCTAGGCGGTAGAGCTATCACTAAAACAGAAGAGCTAAACAAGCTAGCTCATCCAAAAACAGACAACAAGGATAGCTACACCCCAACCGAGGTTTTAAAAGGCGTTTTGGCCGAGTACGAGCACTTGCTAGGCGAATTTAAAAAGCTAGAAGAAGTCGCTGAGGAAGCAAAAGACAGCACGACCGTAACTATGGCGCAAGATCAAATCGCCAAATACGAAAAAGCTATCTGGATGCTAAAAGCTACTTTGGCATAATTTTCGGGGCGAAAGCCCCCCGCTCTACTTGCAGTTTTACTCCCTCTTTACGTCTTTTTATCTCATAAATGTATTCGCGCCTTGATTTAAATTTAGCAAACCCTATATTTTAAGCAGGTTAAATTTAGACTTGGAGCGAGGCGCTAAATTTGCTCATAAAAAACGCGTCATTATCGTATTAAGAAATATGGAGTTTGCTAGAGTAGTTTATTGATTTATTTATCTTTATACCGTAACGATTTTTATCCGCCCTTAAATTTGCGCCGACATGCTTTATGCCTTCAACCGATTTTATCAGCGATATGCATACTAGCGGTAGTAAAGCAGGAGACGCACGGCTCAAATTTTATTTGTGTAACGGCTCTCGCGCCGTCGATACCTTTTGCTGCAGCCATAAAGACAAAGAAGCTAAATTTGGATATTTTACCGCTACGATAGTAAATTTTTATGATTTTCGCTGATAGCTTATTTTTCGTAACTTTAGAAAACGAGTAAATTTAGGCAAATGATTTAAGTCCAAATTGCAAAATCAAATCTAACGAAATTTTGCTGCGTAGGCAGGCTATTAAGCATTAAAATGCACAAAACGATATCTAAAGTTTTACGGGATAGCCCAAGCTAAGATTAACCTAAATCACAACTGGCCGTAGTGCGGTAAATTTAAACACTCGCGTTTCTAGCGGATTTATAAGCGCTAGACTTTATGTTAATAATTTTACTACCAGGGCTTTAATGCGTCGTCCATTAACGATGCTGCTACCGTTTTAGATTTAATTAGCGACGAGGATTTTTCAACCGCTAAAATAGATATAATGGCTTATAGAATAAAATTCCCATGAAATGGACAGGGTATCTAATATGAACTGCTGCAAAATAACGCAGATCGTTGCATCAATAGACAAATACTAAGGTTTTGACTTAGCTCGGATAATACCTTATTGTATGAGTAGTGGCATTTTCTTTTAAAAAAGCTGCTTAGGGCCTTGCTAATAAATACGTATACTTGACTTACTATGGCGGCTATGTTGCAAAATGTATATTTAGACATTCTTTACATAAAAATTTTACATGAAGCTACCTCTAAATTTAGCTAAATAAGACATTTTAGAAATTTTATTTTTTATAAAGGCGCTTTAAATTCCGTCTTTCTGGCTTTTGGGGTGTAACTACAAATATTTTCACATCTGTCATAATTGGCTAAAATTTGGGTGACATAGAATGGAATACTTTTATAAAAAAATAATAGAGGGCTTTACAACTTATTCTAAACCTACTTCTTAAATTCACTTCCTCTCCTTACAAGGGTAAAGGCCCTTTATCAGCATAACGATATGTTTTAAAGTCCAGATGTTGCTTCACCGACAGCAAAATAAATTCACAGCACTAGCCGTCAATATACCCTTTAAAAAGGTTGATTTGGACTATCTTGAGCCCTTTAATCCAATCGGTAGTTTGATCTGATGCACTTGTTTTTAAGTTAGCAATGATTTTGTCGACTTTATATAACTATAAATACAGATAAGATAGAGTAAAACTGGCGATACTGAAGATAAATAGAAAAATTAAGTAATTTATATAACTATCGGTAAGAAAATTAAAATAGTAAAAATAAACCTCGGGACTAAGCCCGAGGTTTTAAATTAGAATGAGTATTTAGCTTGGAATCTTAAGAATTTAGTCTTATCTTTCGAGCTATCTTGGTGTTTATTGATTTCATAAGCGTAGAAGCTTGAGAACTGAAGCTTAGCGCTGTAATCATAAGATAGTCTAGCTACATACTCTTGATACTTCTCTTTTACGTTTGCAGCATCTCTAACTTTACCATTAGAGTACTCGCCGCCTAGTCTAAATTTATCAGCAAAAGTATATCCGCCTTTTAAGAACCAGAAGTTACCTCTACCTTGAAGAGCAGTATAATCTAGAGCTGATTTTATCTCACCAACCTCTATAAATGAACCTTGATCCTCTAGACTTACAAAACCGTTAGCTTTATCATGAACTTTATATCCAATATAACCGGCAGCTACGTCAGCACCAAATAGTTTAGTACCAAGCTCAGTAGCATAAAAATCGGTATCTTTAAAATTTGCGCCTACATCATTGTCTATGTCCGCGTGAGCATATTGAGCTCTTGCTCCGACATTAACGCTATCGGTAATATCAAGGCTAAAGTTTACGTCGCCTATAATAAGATTAACCGAATCAACCAAAGATGCATACCATAGTTGGAAGCTTACCGGATCATAAGAACCTATAGCAGCTACCGCATATAGGTTATTATTGAAAATACCAGGAGCATTAGTGTAAATAGCACCGTCGCTCTCATTATTGTTCTCTAGAGCATCAAATGCAAATGCGGTTAGAGTCAAGCCGGTAATATCTTGATTTTCTACTCTTACGCCGGTGCCTACAGCATCATCGGTAAAGAATGAACCTATAGTTTGTTTACCTGCAGTTATAGTAGTAGCACCTACTTTATATCCTAAGTAAAATTCTTTAACATTAAATGGGCTTGTAGTATCAGTGTTGTCAGTTCTGTTGTCAGCGCCGAAAGCAGAACTATCAGATGAATTATATCTAAGTGTTAAAACACCGAAGAAATTATCATCAAGCGCAGCTTTAAAAGAAAATTCTGACTTAAACTGATGATGTGCAGTCGTATTATCTTTTACGCCGTTAGCGTTTTTGACTGCTACATTGTTATATCTATATCTAGCATATCCTGAAAGGTCTACGTTTTTAATAGCTTCCTCAAGAGGCGTAGCACTCGCTACGGTTGAAAAAGCACCTAGTGCAACCAAAGTTGCCAATGAAATTTTAGCAATCTTCATTTATATTCTCCTCAAATAAAATTAAATATTTTGGAATATTAGCATAAAATAACCTTTAGTAAGCTTAAAAATCTAAAGATTCTCGTTAAAAATTACCGAACATTTACCGAGATATAATATAGAAACTGACATAAATTAAGAAAAATCTGGAGATAGCCGAGTTTATAAGACTCGGCAAAATTAATTATTTTAGGTAGCTTCCCTGGGTTGGAGTAGTTGAAACATCAGAATTTTCAGTAGATGAGTCACTAGTTAGCAGCGCATCCTTACCCTTTAAAAAAGCTATTATAGCACCTAAATCATTATAGGTCGTTTTTGCTGCTACGGTTTTCATTAAATTTCTCATATTTCCACCGTATTCAGAGTCGTTTAGATAGCCTGAAAAAGCAGCTTCGATAGCCTCAGCGCTTATATTAGTTAGCTTTTCTGATGAGCCGTAAGCTCTTTTGCTGCCATCTTCACCATGACAAGAAGCACAGTTTTTAGCGTATAGTTCTCGACCTTTTTCTATGCTATATCTTCTTTTGCTATCTACGCCGATATTTAAAAATTTGCCTCCGCTATCCATTTCGGGAGCTTTTTCATAAACGTTTATACTTATGTTTTCGTCTTTAGAATATTTTTCTACCAAACTTTTTAACTCTTTTGCAAATTCGCCCTTTGCCTCAAATATATAACTAGGCTCATCGGCTGCAAAAGAAAAAATGCAAAGACATGCCAAAAGCGAAAATTTAGTAAATTTCATAAAAAACCTTTGTGGATAAATTTAAAAATCCCAAGCAAATGGAATTTTGCTTGGTATTATAGCATAAAAGAGATCGGTTTTTATTAGAAGCTATATTTTGCTTCAAATCTTATACGATCTTGTTTGTGTCTAAAGTCTCCGTTTTTCTCTTTGGCTGCCGCATAGAATGTAGAGAAGTTAAGTTTTTTGCTGTAAGAGTAGTTACCGCCGACGTTCCACTCATCTCTATCAACTCTTTTTGCGTATTGCCAGCTATATCCTTTACCGTCTATATAGTTAGCAAAAACGCCGAATTTGTCAAATTTATACGAAGCTCCGATAAACCAATAATCATTCTTGTCTTTGATATTGTTGTAGTACTGAGCGCTACTTGTCATCACAGAGTTTATAATCTTAGCAGGGTTGATTAGCTTACCGTTATCTTCGATAGTTACAAACGATTTTTTATTATCGTCGGCTTTAAAGTAGATATAACCCGCATTTAAACCGACTCCAAAAAATCCTACGTCGCCCTTAGTAGCAAAGAAATTTGCATCGCCAAAGTCGTTATCGTCAGATTCATTGTGAACATATTGACCTTGAACGCCTACTTTTACAGCATCAAAATCTAACTTCAAGGCAGCATCAGCCGCAAAAAGATTTGCAGTATCTTCAAGATATGCCCACCAAGCTTTGAAATTTACGATATCATAACTTCCCATAGCTCCTAAGCCATAAAGGTTAAGGCTATTAGTTTTACCGCCCGCGTTTAGGCTTGGCAATAACTTACCGTCGTAATCTCGGATACCGCTGGTCTCAAGCGCGTCAAACGCAATGCCTACTAGAGTAAGACCCGATATATCAGTATTAACTACTCTTAGGCCCGTACCGGCTAAGTCATCATCAAAATATGTTCCCACAAACTGTTTACCGGCCGTAATGGTAGTGTTGCCTACAGTATAGCCAAGGTAAAATTCTCTAACTGCTAGAGCGCTTTGAGTATCAGTGGTGTCGGTGTTAAATCCAGAACCATCCTTTGAATCGTATCTTAGGCCGAGTACGCCGAAGAAATTATCGTCAAGAGCAGCTTTAAAAGTACCTACAAATCTAAATCTATGATTAGCGTTAGTTGTTTTAGCATCGTTAAGCTTTACCTTATCGCTAGTATATCTGTATCTTGCAAATCCTGAAAAATCTACGTTTTTAATAGCTTCCTCAAGCGGAGTAGCATTTAAAGTAGAAAAAGCGCCTAGCGCAACCAAAGCAGCTAAAGAAATTTTAGCGAGTTTCATAAGATCTCCTTCATAAAAGTTGATTAGCGTAATTTTAGCACAAAACCTAGCGTTACAAGCTTAATAATAAAATTTTATATGCCTAGAGTAAATTTAGGCAAAAATAGGGCATTTAGTACGATATTATTGATACTAGATATTATCAACGTATATAAATTAAGGATAAAACTTAAAAACGATAAATGAAAAAAGGATTTTAAAAATAAAAAAGGGGATACACATCCCCTTTCTAAAAGGAGTTCTAACTTTGATTGCTTGCCAGAATTATAAAATATTTCGGTAAATCAACGGCTAATCAAAGCTGATATTTTCGCTTTTAGGGACATCGATTACAATTTTTTTAGTCGGTTCTTGCTTTTGCGTGTTTTTTGTGGCTACTTTTTGCTTAGATTTACGTACCGCGCTTTTGCGACTATCGCCATTTTTTATGAGTATCATATCGGCGATATAGTTATTTGATACTCTGACGTAAACCGTATCGCCGGCTGAGAAATACAACCTGCCACCGCAATATTTACCGCTTGGCAGTTTGCCGTTTGAGGCGCCGATAGAGCTGATATAGTAGCAATATTTACCGTCTTGATAGGCTACGTCTAGTATTACGCCGCGCAAAGAACCGTTTAAAGCCGGCTTTTGAACGGGCGGTTTTTGATTTATTTTTTTTGGAGCGGGCGCATTACCGGACGACCACGAACAGCCGCTTATCGCGAGCGAAATTGCCGTTAGGGTTATAAATTTAAGCTTGAACACTAAGGACGTTCCCGCCGAGTTCGGCTATTCTTTTATCTATACTTTGCGTGGCCTTTTCTATAGTTTTTTGCGAAATTTCAGGCAGCTTGCCGCCCCAAATTTTTTCTGCCTCTTTAAAGCCTCTTTGCATGCCTTCTTTTCCCGCTTGCAATTTTTCCAGATCGTCTCCTGCGGCATTGATAATAAAATTTGAAATCCTATCCGCAGTATTTGCGATACCGAAAAATCCATTCTCGCTAACTAAATCGCTAGCTTCGCTCTGGCTTAGTTGCCATATAGGTTTGCCCTCGTAGCCTATCGTCTTAAAATCAACGGCCGATAAGATATCTTCGAGAGAATTTGCGCTTTTGCTTTGAGAGCCGGATACATCGCTAAAATTTGCCGAGCCGCTAAAAGTCCAAACTTGAGATAAAAGATTCGAGTTCGAATTTAAGCCCGCGATATCTTGAAAATTAGCCAAATAGCTATTTGTTAGCTGCTTTGCGTCAATATTTGCGTAAGCTTCCCGTATCTTTTTTTGATCCGAATTTACCGCTTCCTTGCTATCTTGAGCTTGCGGCGTATATGGGTTTTGGCGTAGAGCGTTTATACCAGTTTGCATACGTTGTCCTTTAAATTTTATTATGCATTATATATCGTCAAAATTAGAATAAAGTTAAGGGGCAAATTTATTTTACCCTATCGCCGACGTGACCATTGTATACGATATCCTTCGCGTCGATGTTTTCATCGAGCAGTATATCGCTTATCTTGCCGCTTTTTTTGACGCTTTCTATATCGGCGGCGAGGTCTTCTTGGTAGCTATAAATCATCGCCGCACTGCTAACGCCATCAAGTCTTTCAAGCGTCTTAAAGCGGTTTATCTCCTCGTCTAAATTTTCCACGCTCATCACAACCACGATCTTGCCTTCCTGCGCGGCAACGACCTCGCAGCCCTTTACTTGCTCTATTTGCGAGATTATTTCCTGCTCGCTTGCGCCCTCTTTTTTATAGACGACCAGACTTGATATATTCATTTTACGCTCCAAAATTTAACTTCTTTTTCGTATGCGACGCTAATTAGCCTGCCTCCGTCTGAGAGATAAAGTCCGTTTAAAATTTGCTGTCCCGTCTTTACGGTAGCGAGTTTTTTCTTGCTTGCTACGTCGTAAACTGACACGTCGCTTTGCTCGCCGTTCATAAACGCTAGGCTTTTGCCGCTAGGGCTAAGCGCGGTCGCATAAACGATAAAATCCGCCTTAAAATAACTCGTCTCGCCGTTATAAACGCCAGCTTGCTTGTCGATACTTCCGACCGAAACGACGCCGTTTTTATAGTCGATGTCGTACATATTGTCTTTAAAGAAATTTAGCGTCTGCTCCGTCTGGCGCGTTTTTAGATTATAGATATAAATCACGCCGCTTTCGGCTCCGATGGCGATTTTATCGCGGGTTTCGTTTATTTCAAAATCCACGTAGAGAGCGATTGAAAATTTATGTTTAAAGACGGCTTTTTTGCTATCTAGGTCGATGAGATAAATTTCATTGCCAAAATCCGATACGACGGCGGTTTTCGCGTCGATAAAAAAGGCTTTTTTGGCGGATTTATTTTCTAAACGCATATTGCTAGCCTCGCTCCAGCCGGCGCCTTCTTTTTTAAAAACGTATAAATACCGCTCGCTATAATCCATCTCGGCTAAAACCAAAAGCGCGTCGCCAAGGCGGTCGATGCTAAAAATTTTAGCCGGTTCCGCGTCGCTAAAATGCGTTTTTACCGTGCGAAATTTAATCGGTTCTAAAAATTCGCCCGCTTTTATATCGTAGATATCAAGCTCGCCGCCGTCCGTGCCTAGATATAAAATTTCATCTATCAAATTCGAGCTTATAACGTTTGCGCCCGCTTTTATCGATTTATCTGGCTGCGAAATTTCAAGCGACGTAGCCGATAAATTCGTAAAATTTAAACAAAAAAAAGCCGTAAAAAATAAAATAACTTTTTTCATAATGCCTCCATTTTGATAGAATTCACGAAGCAAACCTCCATACACTGCGCGCAGCCGACGCATTTTTGATTTATACTCGGACGAAAAACTCCGAAAAAATCAATCGCCCTAAATTTACAAATATCTTGGCAGCTACAACAAATCGTGCCGTTCCAAGCAAGGCAGGCATTTACGTCGATGGAAAATTTGGCTTGGATTTTAGAAGAAAATTTTAAATTTAAAACCTCTCGTCCCGCATCCTCGCAAGCTAGCGCGCATTTTTCGCAAAAATCGCAGCCAAAGGATTTAAATTTAAAATTTACTCTCTCGTTTTCAAAGCTCAAAAGCTCTTTTTCGCAGGCGCTAACGCAAGGCGCGTCGCAGCCAGCACAGTCAAATTCGCCGCAAAAATAAGGCGGCGCGATGAAATTTTGAGCGGATTTACCGCCCAAAATTTTAGAAAAAATTTTACGCCTCGAAGCGTCCGCCGTCATTATCTGACGCCTTCGTTTAGCACGTCAAGGAGGTTTGAGCGACTTGTCGAGTTTGCGTCGCGATACTCAGGCTTAAAGTTATTTTTAAATTTAGCCTCCACGTTAGCCTGCGGTACGTGGCACGTAGTGCAGTTAAAGCGGTCGTCGCTAAGCTTACCCTCAAGATCCTTTTTGTTCCTTATGCTATAAAGGTGCGATTTAGGGATCGGAGTTGCGCCGACGTCTTTTGCGACTTCTGGCATATGGCAGCTAACGCACATATTATTATCCGCCGTGATAGGGATGAGTCCTTCTAAATCATGAGGGATTAGCGGAGGAGCGTTTTCAAAAGAGCGGTCGTATCTTTTTGATTCGCCAGCGGCCGGTTTGGTCCAGTTGATATCGGCTAGTTTTATATCGTCTTCGTCGGTAACGTCGTTAGCGGCGCGCAAGATATTTAAGTCTTTGGCGTCTTTACCGTCTTTTAGCTTTACTTTTTCTTTTTTATCGGAGTTAGTTTTTATCTGCTCCGTTTTTTGAGTTTGCGCGGAGCTAGATGATTTTTGCTCTTCTTTAGCTTCGGCACAGCCCGAAAATATGAGGACGGCGCATGCCAATCCCGCCAAAATTCTCGCCTTCATTGATTTTTCTCCTTTAAATTTCTAATGTTAAATTTTAAAGCATCGTCGCCGCAAACGTCGATACAGCGTCCGCAGCTAATGCACTCGCTAGATTTTATAAATCCGCTTTGCTTACCAATAATGCCCAGCACTTGATTTTCGGGACAAATAAGCTTACATTTCATGCAGTTAGTGCAATTGCCCGCGTTATGCTCTATGCGTAAAAGCGAAAATTTGCCGACGACCGCATAAAAAGCACCCAGAGGGCAGAGCTTTGAACAAACGAGTCTATCGCCCAAAAATGCGTCTATCGCAAACAACCCAAACGCAACGAATAGCCAAAGCGTACCGCCGTAGATGATGCCGCGCTGCACGATACCTATGTAACTAACGCCCTCAAATGCCGGCGCGCCCGTAACTAATGATAAAAAAAGCGTAAACGCGAGGATATAATATCTCGCGTCTCTCGTAAAATTTACGAATTTTTTATCTTTGTCGTAACCTAGCTTTACCCTAAACCAACGAGCCGTTTCGGTTATGATATTTACGGGGCAAATCCAGCTACAAAAGGCTCTAGGAGCGATAAAAGCATAAAAAGCTAGTATTATCCCCGCTCCTAAAACGGCGGTAGAGCCGATAGAAAAACCCGCTAAAAACAGCTGCAAAACCGCAAACGGATCGCTAAGCGGAACGACTCCAAATAGCAAAGACGAGCTAAGATTGCCTTGTAAAATTTTAACTCCGTAATAGTTACTCGCAAAAAATAGAGCCAAAATCAAAATTTGACTTATTCTTCTTAAAATCAAATATTTCATAGCAAATCTCCGCCGTTTAGATAGTCGTTTAGCTTTTTATCATCGCCTTTAAAATCTTTCGGCGTTACGTCTTTTAGCTTTTTATCTTGCCCTTCGATCCAGCCTTCGACATATTGCTCATTGCTAGATCCCAGCCCTATTTCGCGCGGAAGCACGAAAATAGAAGCCTTAGGCGTCACGCAAACTTGCTCGCACATACCGCAGCCGGTGCAGTAGTCGGCATCTACGACTGGTTTAAAAAACGCATGCTTTTGCGTTCGCTCGTTGCGAACGTATTCAAGTTTTAAAGCCTTATCTATGAGCGGACAGGCGCGGTAGCAAGCGTCGCAGCGAAGTCCTTCGTAAGCGATGCAAAAATTCGGATCCAGCACCGCGATGCCCATTTTAGACTTATTTATATTTAGCTTGCCGTTATCTTCGCTTACTAACTTTACGTCTAACGCGCCCGTCGGACAGGCGACCGTGCACGGGATATCCGGGCACATATAGCACGGAATTTTACGCGGCGTAAAAAACGGAGTGCCGTAAGGCAACCCGTCGTCTAAATCCGCAAGCCTAAGCGTATCCCAAGGACAGGCTTCTACGCACAGCCCGCATCGTATGCACTCGCTAAGGAAATTTTTCTCTTTTAGCGCGCCGGGCGGTCTGATGAGTAGAGTTTGGGCCTTAGCCGTCGTTTGCGTACTCCAGATGAAACCGCCCGCGAGAACCAAACTAATCGCCTTTAACCCGAATTTTAAAGCCTCTCTTCTATTTTGCATTATTAAGCCTTGTAAATTTTAACCGCGCATTTTTTATAGTCCGTCTCTTTTGAGATCGGGCAAGTCGCATCTAAGCAGACTTTGTTGATATATACGTTTTCATCGAAAAACGGCACGTACACTAGGCCCGAAGGAGTTTTATTTCGTCCGCGCAGATCGATTCTTGCTTTTACCTTACCGCGGCGAGACTCAACCCAAACTACGTCGTTATGCTGTAAATTTAGCTTCTGCGCATCGCCCTCGTGCATGTAGCAAAGAGCTTCAGGTACGGCGCGGTAAAGCTCAGGAACGCGCATAGTCATAGTGCCGGTGTGCCAGTGCTCCAAGACGCGGCCAGTACATAGCCAGAAAGGATACGTAGTATCAGGCATCTCGCACGGATCCATATAAGGACGGAAGAAAATTTTGGCTTTATTAGCGATAGAAAATTTCTCGTCTCCGCTAGTTACTTTGGTCAAATCGCCTTTTTGCAACTTGGCTTTTTTATTGCCGTAGAATGCAAACTGCTTGCCGTCTTCGGCAAATTTCTTCGCGTACGGATCGTATTTGGCGTTAAATCTCCACTGAGTTTCTTTACCGTCTACGACGGGCCACCTTAGCCCGCGCACTTTGTGATAGGTATCAAAGTCCGCCAGATCGTGTCCGTGACCGGAGCCAAATTTGCGGTAGTCTTCCCAAAGATATTTTTGAACGAAAAATCCGTAACCCTCAAATACCTTGCCGTCTGAGCCGACTACTTTTCTGCTGTCGCCGAAAACTTCAGAGTTATCAAAATCTTCCATTATCGCGTCTTTTGCAGGATAGCTCTTAGCCTCTTCGTTTGCAAAAAGCACATCAAATAGCGTATCTTCTTCGCTATAACCCATGGCTTTTGCCTCGTCTAGCACGCTTGGAAGCGTTAGCTTATCGTCCACTTTTTGTTCGCCCCAAACCTCTTTTAGCTTAAAGCGTTTAGCAAATTCCAGCATTTGCCAAGTATCGCTCATCGCTTCGCCTACAGGAAGCACTTGCTGACGCCAGTGTTGCGTTCGGCGCTCGGCATTACCGTACGCGCCCCATTTTTCGTAAATCATCGCGGTAGGCAAGATTAGATCGGCAACCTTAGCCGAGATGCCCGGATACGGGTCTGAGACGATGATAAAGTTATCCATCTCGCGAGCGGCTTTTATCCAGTGGTTTGCGTTTGCGGTGTTTTGCCACGGGTTATTTACCTGCACCCACGCCCATTTCATCTTTCCGTCTTCCATATCGCGCATCATTTTTACGTAGTGGGAGGCGACTTTCGGATTTAGCGTGTTTTTAGGCAGTTTCCAAATTTTCTCGCTTATTTCGCGGTGTTCGGCGTTATCTACGACCATATCCGCAGGCAAGCGGTGGACGAAAGTACCGACCTCGCGCGCCGTTCCGCAGGCGCTTGGTTGTCCGGTTAGCGAGAAAGCGCCCTCACCAGGTTTTGCGTGTTTGCCAAGTAGCATATGCACCATATAGGCTTGCTCGTTTACCCAAGTGCCGCGTTGGTGCTGGTTAAAGCCCATAGTCCAAAAGCTCACTACTTTTCTACCTTTTTCGATGTACCAGTCGGCTAGCTGCTTTAGTTTTTTCTTAAATTCTTCCAAATCCTCGTTCGGATCGCCTTTTATTAGCGGAGCAGAGAAATCAAGCGTATAGGGCTTAAGCGCTTCTTTAAATTCCTCAAACGTGATTTGCCAGTGCTTGCCCGCGGTAACCGTATTTTTATTTTCCATCACGTCGCCCTCTTTATAGCCTAGATAGCCCAGAGTCACGCCTTCGTTTTTGCTTAGTTTCTTATGAAGCTCCGTCTCTACGACGTCTTTTTCGTTTGAGTAGTTAGGGTGATTTGGATTATTTCTAAGCCCATAGCCGATATCGGCAGGCCCCGTCGCAAATACGCAGTGGCTATTTACGTAGTCCCAATCGATGGCTTCAGGATGATTATAAACGATCTCGTGAGCGATATAGTTCCAGATAGCTACGTCGCTTGAAGGAGCGAAAATAATCTCGGAATCGGCAATATTTGACGTTCTAGTCGAATACGTGCTCAAATTTATAACCTTCACGCGCTCAGGGTCGCTTAGCTTTTTATCGCTGACGCGCGCCCAAAGTATCGGGTGCATCTCGGCCATATTAGCGCCCCAAGCCACGATAGTATCAGTTAGCTCGATGTCATCATAGCAGCCTGCTGGCTCGTCTATACCAAATGTCTGCATAAAGCCAGTGACCGCGCTTGCCATACAGTGGCGAGCATTCGGGTCAATAGAGTTGCTTCTAATACCCGCTTTCCATAGTTTGACGGCTGCATAACCCTCTAAAATAGTGTATTGACCCGAGCCAAAAACGCAGGCTGAATGCACGCCGTTTTTCTTCATGGTCTCTTTATATTTTTCCGCCATGATATCAAAGGCTTTTTCCCAGCTAATCGGTTTAAATTTGCCCTTTTTGTCAAATTCGCCCTTTTCGTTTACGCGAAGAAGAGGCTGAGTGATGCGGTCTGAGCCGTACATGATTTTAGCGTTAAAATAGCCCTTGATGCAGTTTAAACCGCGGTTTACGGGCGCTTCCGGGTCGCCTTTGACGGCTACGATTTTGCCCTCTTTGGTTGCGATCATTACGCCGCAGCCCGTTCCGCAAAACCTACATGCAGCCTTATCCCAGCGCCAGCCCTTTTCAGCTGTGTTTTGCGCAGCTGCCATAGAGCTAGGTAGCGCTATACCGGCGCTCGCGCACGCAGCGGTTGCGGCGGCGCTTTTTATAAAATCTCGTCGATCCATTTTCTCTCCTCGTTTATTTTTTAAGATAGTTCTTAAAAATCACAGCGATATTAGCTGTTAAAAGCTGAATTTGGGTTGATGAAAATTAATTAACTTTTTTGCAATATTTGTTATTTAAATTGAGACAAAAAATATCTTTATTATCCTTATTTTAGGGCTAGGAACTGATTCAAACGCGAAAATATATTTTTCTATACGACTAAATTTAAAGATACGTTTTGATAACCGAACGCATAAATTTTTAGGTCGTGTCGACAAATATATAAAAAAAATGAGTAAAATAGTAACATAGTATCATAAAAAATTTTGATTTTTGAAAAAATTTATGACACGGAACGATGTTTTATAAATTTGCAAATAATTAAACGCCCTACTTGAGCTAAATTTAGGTTAGAAACGAAAATCATAAATTTTCAAGACGAAGTCACACGAAAATCTCATAAATTTAGCGCCACTTCGTATTTAATGATCATTAAGCACGACCGATATATCAAATCTATCTTTAACGATTTTTAAAGTAAATACGATATATAATCTCATTTTTATTTTAAAATCAAGGGAGAATAATGAGACTTAGTATTTTTGCTTCAGTCGCCATTTTAGCTACTTTTGCCGTTGCAGACACAAAGACCGAGGGCTACTCAGTGATGCTTCCAAGCGTAGAAGTCGAAGGCATTTCCGAGCAAGATAACCTAAAGGGCTACGTCGCCTACGATAGCGCGGAAGTAAACAGAAACGGACTTAGCAACAAGCAAACGCCTCAAACTATCGAAACTATCGATATCCAAAAAAATCGCAACTACGGCACGAACGATCTTTCTAGCATCCTCGAAGGAAACGCGGGCATAGACGCGGGCTACGATATGCGCGGCGAGAGTATAAAAATAAGAGGCTTTAGCGTAGACGGTGGAGACATATATAGAGACGGCGTGAGAGACTCGGGTCAAATCAGGCGCAGTACCGCAAACGTCGAGCGCGTCGAGATTTTAAAAGGACCAGCTTCTATCCTATACGGCAGGAGCGACGGCGGTGCAGTCGTAAATTTAGTAAGCAAAAAGGCAAATTTTACCCCTGTTTATAAGGTCTCGGGTAGATACGGCAGCTGGAGTAGATGGGGGCTTGGCGCAGACGTAAACCACGCGGTAAATAATCAACTGGCCGTACGCCTAACTACCGACGGCGAGCGTGGTAAATCGTGGCGCGAAGGCATAAAATATAAAAATTTTATGATAAGCCCTAGCGTCATCGTAACCAACCAAGGCGGCGACGTAAGCTTTGAGGCGCAGTATACGTACGACAACGCCTGGCGAGTACCCGATAGAACTCCGACCAAAGCCGTCTACGATAAGCTAGGTATCGACTACAAAAAGGGCTTTTCTCACGAGGGCGACTTCGTGGAGGATAGACTGCATTTTTTGCGAACGGAGTTAAATGCCGAGCTAGCAAAAGAGTTAAACTTAAAATGGGTTTTCGGATACAGAAAGGCTAGCCAAAATTTCGATCACTTTTTTGCGGGCAGTATCGTTAGCGGCAACAGACTAAGGCAAAACTACGCAAAGCAAGAGACGGATAACGAAACTATCTCAAACGCCTTTACGCTCACCAAGGAGCTAAATTTCGAGAGATTTAAGCACAACATCGCAGTCGGCTACGACAACAGCGTCGAAACTCGCCATCCAAGGCTCTGGTATAGCAGAACCCATATGCAAGATATCAACCCATACGCATCTAGGGGCAGCTGGGCGTCAAACAGAAACGTCCCGTTTACGACCGATA
>NZ_CAURPW010000014.1 GCF_963526985.1 uncultured Campylobacter sp. | reverse complement strand
ACTCTCCGTAAAGGGTATCATCGCCTTCGCCTCCGTAAAGTATATCGTCGCCGTTTTCTCCGCTGAGGGTGTCGTCGCCGGAGTTGCCAACTATCAAGTCGTTTCCATTAGTTCCTCTTAAAGGGTCATTTGAATTTGCGTTATATAAAGGAACCGATGAGCTAATAGTCGTAAAATATTTATCGCCGTTTGCTAGCTTCGTCAAGCTAGCGTTAAAACTATCCAGTAGATTAGGCTTGTAGCTACCCGCCTTTCTAACCAGATCGGACAAAGTGGCTACCTCTTCGTATTTCCTATCTTTGTATAGTTGCAAAAGTTTTCTGTTTATTTTGCTAAAATCGTATCCTAGCCTTTTTTCGTCGTAGTTAAAGTATTGATATCTAGTGTCTAGCAAACCGTTATATTTGCTTTGAAGCTCGATGCTGGAGTATAGATAGTCTTTAAACTGT
The DNA here is from genome assembly GCF_963526985.1 of uncultured Campylobacter sp. Taxonomy (NCBI): domain Bacteria; kingdom Pseudomonadati; phylum Campylobacterota; class Epsilonproteobacteria; order Campylobacterales; family Campylobacteraceae; genus Campylobacter; species uncultured Campylobacter sp. The sequence continues at coordinate 49,527 of NZ_CAURPW010000014.1, read as the reverse complement.
TTAACCCTATTTTTGATAGTCGCCGCGGCGCTTGCCCAAGGATTTGGATTGTTGCCAAATTGTAAAAACGGTTTTCCGGTTATTTTTTCATACGCGCCAAGAATACGCGCATCTATATTTTCGCCTCTACTGGTCTTATCTATATCTTCTACTTGGGCCCATCTAAATAAAACTTCATCCAGTTTGTCTTGCTTGACGTCAGAGCTTAGGCTCATATACTCTTTTATCATGCCGGCTAGCTTGCTATCTTTGCTCATAGCGCTTCTTAGGTTGTATAAATTTCCAAATCCGTGCACCTCAGGAAGCGCTCTTATATCGTTTGATATGGCGATATCGGGCTGGATAGTATCTTTTAAATCCACGCTAAACCATATATCGTCAGCCGTAGTGGTAGTTCCGTCATTAAACGTTACTTTGGATGTTTGTCTTATGAAGTTGCCGTTATTGGTAGAGTTTATATTTTGATAGTTAAGGTCGATCGATTTTATATTATGTTCTCTTAGGGTTTTTAGTTCTCCTTCGTCGGTTACGGCATTAGAGTTTTTATCTTGCCACAGTAGGAGTTTGTCAAATTTCTCGTCCTTTTCGTCTATTACATTATCGCTATTGGAGTCAAATGCCTTTAGCGCCTCAAAACCGTTTTCAGCCGCTTTGCTAGTATAACCAAAGGCGGTATTCGTAACGGTTTTATCTCCAAATAGCTCCGTTCCGTCGTCTATGACGCCGTTTTCGTTTCTATCGTAAGCTAAAAACGCATCTTCGGGGCTTATCCATCCGGTAGCCTCTTTAAATCCGTTTCCGTCTATATCGAAATTTAAAGCTCCGTTTAGCTTTAGGGTGCGTGTTCCGTCTCTGTTTAGATCTATGGCTAAAGGATCGCGAGGTATCGGCGGATTTTCCGGATCGTCATCGTCGGGATCTTTATCATCGTCTATTATGGTTCCGGTTCCGGACTCGGTTTTTACATTTAGTCCATCCGAATGAGCTATTATCGTAGGCGTTATCTTAAATTCGGTATCTTCTTCGGGTATCTTATCGTCTTCCCAAGTGTATGTGTATTCTTCGCTTTGCTTATCTTTCTCGAAGCGGATATATGTCCCGTTTACAGATACCACTACATATTCTTCCTCTTTAAGAGGTCTGCTTACGGTTATAAGAAATGTCATACTTTTTGCAGCTTCTGCAGTGGATACGCTACTTACCGATACGGTTATATTACTATCGTCGTCTTCTATTTTTGATTTATCGACTTTTACTAAAACACTATCTTGCTTAAATTTGATTCTGTCTTTTTTTGCGAGATAAGGGTTAAGTATCACTAACTCTTTAGTACTAAGTCCATATTTTTTAGCTATCTGGGATACCGTATCGCCTTTTTTGACGGTATGTGTTCCTTTGTCTCCCAGGCTTAGTTTTTCGCCTTCAAAGATAAGTATATTAGAAAGCAGAAAAGAAACTTTTGGTATGTCGTTAAGTACGTTTGCAAGCTGAGAGCCCGAAAGCTTTTTAACGTCGTAGGTTTGTTTGTCGACGTTAGCTATAGCCTCTCCTTGTTCGGTAGCTGTTTTGGCTCCTTGGTGGGCTGGTGTTATTATATGAAGCTTGTTATCTTCAAATTTAATATCATAGTTTTTATTTTTTTGTTTCCAAAAATTCTTAAACTGCTCTAACCATTCCGGATCTCTATCTTGCCAATATGAATCCAATGAATTTAAAACGGTATCTATCCAAGAATTAAAATTAAATCTTGGTGCATTAAGTTTATTAATATAATCTTGAAAATCATCTACTTTTTTTTTATGATCACTTAATAGTTTTTCCCATATTCTTACTTCTTTTTGTGCTTCTTGGTCATTAGGATTAGCATCTAAATTAGCCTTTGCATCTTCATAGGTTTTTTGATAAGAGTTGAGACCATCCTTTAGTGACTCAAGTCTATTTTTAATTAAATTATCTTGGATTTCCTTATTTTTATTGAGTTTACTTCTCCAGTAATCAATATCATTTTTTAGATTGGTATTTGTAGGATCTTTTTTTAACTTTTCGTTTGTTTTTCTTAGATTATGTTCATAGACTTCTTTATTTTTCTGCAACTCTTCAATCTCATCCTTGTAGGTCTTTTTAGGCTGGTTGGATGATGTCGAAGACGATGATGGTTCCCGTGTCTGTGTATTACCAGACGGTTGTTTTTGTTGAAAGTCTTTGGGGTGATCGAATGTCTCTCTAAGCTCTTGTTGTGCCGCAGCTAGTAACTTGTTATGATCACTATAAAGCTTAACAACCTCTTTTATTTGGTCTTTATCGACAACTAATTCGAAACCTTTATGCAAAGATGTGGCATAGTCTATAGCTTCTTCAGCGGTCATATTTTTTTTTGTTTTATAAATATAAACAGCAGTACCGACCCCTATAGTAATATGGATTATATTTTTATTCTCATCATAAAAATATTTACCCTCTTTTACTAATTCTTTTAACTTATCAGTTATTTTTTCCTTATCTTTTTTTGGCATTTTAGCTCCTCACTATTTAAATTCTATTTTTGCGGGATTACATTCTTTGTCGATTTTACATTTTTCAAATTTTTCTAGCATTTTATCAAAAAATTCTTTATTATGCGCTAAATCACGTGTTTTTGTTGCGTATTTGATTACTTCATCTATATCAAGAAAGTATTTTTGATATGTTATTGCACTAAATAGGCAAGCTTCTGCAATTTTACCCATGTCACAAGCCCTCGTTAATCTTTTTAACCCATCAGGAATTTTGTATGTCGCAGCTAAGATTCTCCCAGTTAAAGAGCAAACGACAAAATTACCAATCTCGTTATTTTTAAAGCAATACTCATCTGATATCTCTAATATCTTTTGGCAAGAACTATATTTACCATTACCCATATCACATTCTTTGATTGATTTTACGATTTCTTTCGTATAAATTTTATCACAGCCTTCGTATGAGTAAATTGGATAACAATAACCTGCAATTTTTTTTATTTCTTTAGTAGATAATCTTAAAAAATTATCATTAAAAATTTGAAGTTTAATATCTTGTTCTGCAAGCAATATTTGGCTAAAATATAAACATAAGATTGGCAATAAAAAAATTTTTTTCATCTATAATCCTTCTTTTTTATGGTAAAAAATTTATCCTAGCTGGGTTGCATTCCTTGTCTGCTTTGCACTCATTCAATTTTTTAAGCATACTGTCTAAAATTTCTTTATCAACTGCTAAATTACGTGCTGCTGTCATATATCTTACTACCTCATCTACATCTAAGGAGTAATATAGCAATGCCATTGCGTAATCTAGGCACGACTCTCCTATTTTTCCTTCATTACAGGCCCTTGCTAGTCGCTCTAAGCCCATAGAAAATTTATTCGTTTTTATCAAAATATTTCCAGATAAATTACATGCTAAGAAATTTTCCATCCCATCTTGCTGATAACAACTTGTATCCGATATTTTTAATAATTTTTGACAAGCACTATACTTTCCGTCGCCCTCATTGCATTCTTTTATCAGCTGTGAAATTTCTTTTGTATAAATTTTGTCGCAACTCTTGTATGCATATAATGCATCGCACTTGCTTAATGCGGTCGCGAGCTCTATTTGAGGCGTCTTAAAAAAATTATCGTTTAAAATTTTTGGATTTGCATAGAGGATTTGGCTATAACTTAGGCATAAAGCAAATAACAAAAATATTTTTTTCATTTGATTTCCTTAAGAAATAATATTGTGATTAAAACGCATAAATCAATCATATTAGTCCAAAAATTGTACTTATTATAGTATCTTGATGAAAAATAAATCACAAGTATACCTTAGAAAATATATGGCAAAAAATATTTAATTAAAGCATTTTACCTTAAATTTTATTAAAATATATTTAAGCTGCAGTTGGGTATTATTTTAAAATATTATAAAAAATACCCCATGTTTAACCAGCTTTTAAGCCCATCTTAATTAATATTATTGGTTTATATTATTTTACAAGGATTCAAAGGATAATGAAGTATATTTTACTTACGGTTATTATAGCACTATTTTTATCCGCCAAATCCGTATCCTTTTCCTCCCTCTCTAAATCCCTAGAATCCACAAATCCCTCCATCCTATCTTCCAAGCTTCAAACCATGTTAGCAAACGAAGAGATAAACGCGGCTAAATCAAGCCTCTATCCAAGACTTAGCCTAAGCGCAAATAGCGAATACTCTAAGAAGTATGCAAACGCTAGAAATAACTACATAAACGATGAAAGCCTGGTAAGTTCTACGGGCTTTGCAAGTTCGGTATCTTTAAAGCTAAACTACGAGCTATATAAATTCGGAGCAAATGCCTTAAACATAGATGCGGCCGGTTATAAAAAACAAAGCCTAAGCTATAAAGAGTGCGTAACGCTAAATGAAGCTAAACTAAGATTGCTTGAGCTATATTATAATCTGCTAGATAGCAAAGACAAACTAAACTCTTATAGCAACCTAAAACAAATCAATAAAGAAATCTACGAAACCTCCAAGCGCCTCTATGAAAACGGAGACCACGCAAAAACGGCAATGACAAATAGCGCTATAAGACTAGTAGAGATAGAAGACAACATAGCAAGCCTAAACAAGCAGATAAAAAATCTACTTAGCGAGATATCGAATTTAAGCGGAGAGGATATCTATATAGAAGATGAGATAATGCCTTTTAGCAGCGAAGATATAGGAGATAAATTTAATCAAACCTCCGTTGCTTTAAATCAAATTAGTCAAACTAGTCAAGCCGGTCAAACTAATCAAACCAATCAAACCAAATCTTTAAATCAAGCTCCCGGCTTTTCGCCTCAAACTTTAAATTTAGCACCGGGTAGTTTAATCTCATCCGCTTTGCCTGCATTTGAACAAACATCCGAGGCCAAAGAGCTAAACGCTCTGATCCTCTCTAAACAAAGCACTCTTGAATCAAAAAAGAAAGAGTACTATCCGGCATTTTATCTATACGCCAAGTATGACTTTTACGGAGACGACAGAGATAACTTTCGCCGCTCTTGGAACGATACCCAGCGAAACGGTTACAGGATAGGCCTTAGTATGGTTTATAATCTCTTTGACGGCTTTAACAGGGAAGCTAGTATAGAAAGCGCGTCTCTTGAACTACTTTTAGCCAAAGAGCAGTTTAACGAAGCAAAAAGGCGGTACGAAAAAGAGGCTAGAAATATAAACGATGATTTGCGCTCAAATTTAGAAAAGCTAAAAACTACTTCAGAGCTAACCTCTTACTCCAAAGAGCTTTTAGATATGGAGGAAAGGCTAAATTTAAACTCGCAAGCAGATAAACTAAGCGTGCTTGAAAGCAAGGTTAAATTTAGCGAAAATCTCATCAAAAACAAAGAGGCGTTACTGCAAGCAAATATGCTTACGGTAAAACGCTTTTTAATAAACGAAAAGAGCGTAGATTGCAAAGCGCTTTAAAAAGCTTAGAGATAGTAGGGGCTCTAAATAACGTAAGAATCGACAGCAGAGCCATAATAAGAGACTACGCCCTAAATAGCGCTCCAAGCTTTGAAGAGCTTATAAAAATAGCAAAAGACAAGGGCTTTAAGGCTAAGATTAAACCTTTAACCGTTAAAAATTTAGCCTCCTATCCGCTGCCTTGCATAGCTAGAGATAAAAACGGAGTTTATTTTAATATCCTAAAAGTAGACGCCTCTAAAAACGAAGTCTTAATCTTTAAAGATAAAAACGAGCCTTACGCTATTAAATTTGAAGAGCTGCTTAGTATCCTAAATCCAAATCCAAAGATGATAGTCTTAAAGCATAAGCTCTTAAACGATAGGATCAAATTCGGCTTTGGCTGGTTTTACGCTAGGATGCTAAGCTATAAAAAGATAGTGGGAGAAATTTTAATAGCATCTTTCGTTATACAGCTATTTGGTCTAGTTACTCCTCTTTTCACCCAGGTGGTGCTTGATAAGGTTTTAGTCCATCACTCGCTTAGCACCCTAAACGTCATAGCCGTAGCATTTGGGGCGGTGATTATATTTGAGATGCTTTTAAGCCTTAGCAGAAACTATATATTTGCCCACACTACTTCAAAGATAGACGCTAGGCTTGGGGCTATGCTATTTGATCACCTGATAAAACTACCCATGATCTACTTTGAAAACAGAAAAGTAGGAAACATAGTAGCTAGAGTTAGAGAGCTAGATAGTATAAGGGAGTTTATAGCCAATAAATCGGTTACCGTGCTGCTTGATATGCTTTTTAGCGTGGTGTTTGTAGCGATGATGCTGCTTTATAGCGTTAAGCTTACATTAGTAGCCTTGGGCTTTGTAGCCGTTATAGCTACGCTTTATTTCTTTGCTACCCCAAGGCTTAGAGCAAGGCTTGAGGATAAATTTCAAATGGGAGCCAGATCAAACTCCTATCTAGTCGAATCAATCACCGGAATATCCACCGTTAAATCCTTAGCGATTGAAGGCAGTATGCAGCGCCTTTGGGAGGATTTTTTAGCCAAATACGTAAAATCAAGCTTCGAGCTTTCAAATTTATCAAATATACTTTCAGGCATCGCAAATGCCCTTTCAAAGCTAATGACGCTAGCTATACTCTATCTAGGCGTTGGCCTAGTTATAGAAAACAAACTAAGCGTAGGTCAGCTAATAGCCTTTCAGATGTTTGCAGGGCAATTTAGCGCTCCTATAATGAGGCTGGTAGGTCTTTGGAACGAATTTCAACAAGCGCTTCTTAGCGTAGATAGACTAGGAGACATACTAAATACCCCAAAAGAGCAAGAAAACGGTAACGCTATAACTCTGGGCGAGATAAAAGGCGAAGTGAAGTTTGATAACGTTAGCTTTAAATACTCTCCAAACTCTCCTATCGTACTTCAAAACTTTAGCTTAGAGGTAAAACCAAACACCAGTATAGGCATAGTAGGTAGAAGCGGTAGCGGAAAGAGTACTCTAACTAGGCTTCTTCAAAGACTATACTATGCAAACGAGGGAGCTATCTATATAGACGGAGTCGATATCAGACATATGAATCCTTCCTGGCTTAGGCAAAACATAGGAGTAGTGCTGCAAGATAGCTATCTTTTTAGCGGCTCCGTTAAAGAAAACATAGCTTATGCTTATCCAAGCGCCTCTATGGATCTAATCTTGCAAGCTTCAAGGGTATCGGGAGCCGATGAGTTTATAAGCGCGTTGCCCGAGGGCTACGATACATTAGTAGGAGAGCGAGGCTCGTCGCTTTCGGGTGGTCAAAAACAACGTATCGCGATCGCAAGAGCCATACTGACAAACCCAAGAATTTTAATATTCGACGAAGCTACCTCCGCGCTTGATTACGAAAGCGAAAAGATAATCTCAAATAACCTTGCAGCCATCAAGAAAAACAGAACCGTATTTATCGTAGCTCATAGGCTAAGTACCGTAAAAGATTGTAACGAGATAATAGTGCTAGATAAAGGAAGGCTGATAGAAAGAGGAGATCACGAAAGCTTGATGAAGCAAAGGGGGTATTATTACTTTTTAAATAGGCAGCAGGGAAGCGAGGAGTAATTTAAGAATAAATCTCGTTTGATTTAGTTATCGCTTGATTAAATTTATGGCAGAAGGCAAATTTACAATACATTAGTCAGTCTACTCTTTTAAAAATGGTTTGTATAGTTTATCTTAAAACCACAAGGTATGCTTGCTTTAAATGCCTAGTGTTATATCCCCAAAAGCAGTCCGAGTTTTTCTTGAATTTCTCCTAACTCCTCTTGCGTTATCTCTCCTTTATATTTAGCGTTTCTAGCCCGCCAGTCTAGGCTTTTTACGTGATCGGCTAGTGCGACGCTATCTTTTTCGCCGCTAATGGCAACCTCAAACGGATAGTTTTTTACTTTCGTGGTTAGCGGTACGCAGATAAGCAGACTCGTTTTTTCGTTGTAGGCTTTGGGCGTTAATACGACGGCCGGGCGGCGTTTGGCTTGTTCATGTCCGGCTTGGGGATCAAAATCAATCCATATTACATCTGCGGCGTCTGGCGTATAGCTCATATTATTTCATTACCCATAGCAACGCCGGTAATCGATTCGCCGTGTAGATTATCCGGCTTTATAGCTTTTAGCAGCTTGGCAAGCCTATCTTTTTTATCGTCTACCGGCTCCATTACCGCCTTACCGTTCTCTACTTTGATATCTAGCTTATTGCCGCAACCTATACCCAGTTCTAGCAATATAGAATTTGGCATCCTTAACCCCACGCTATTGCCCCATTTATTAAGCGCCACTTGCATTTTTACTCCTTTTAATTTGTCAATGATTATACAATGTATAGCTTAAATGGTTTTAAAATTTTAATCGTCAGCTCTTGCACCGAAATAAAAAAGCGCGGATATTTTACTATTCGGCGCAAACTTAGAATTTAAAACGATATAATACGATAAAAACAAAGGAAACCTTTGAACGACCTCCACGAATTTAAACCCCTGCTTATAGAAATAGAAGATAAACCCCTTAATCCTCTTGGCAGAATCATCCTTTATCTGGTACTGGCTATTATGATATTTGCTACCGCTTGGCTGATACTAGCTAAAGTAGACGTAGTAGTAAGCGCACAAGGCAAGGTCGTACCAAGCGGAGAGATAAAGATACTAAAGCCTCTTGAAAGCGGAGTGGTCTCAAAGATATTCGTTAAAGAATCAGATAGGGTTAAAAAAGGAGACATCCTAATACAAATAGACCCCACGGTAACTGATGCCTCGCTATCAAGCAAACAAGACGATCTAGCGGTGATTGATTCAGACATTGTTTTACTAGAAGCTCTTATTAATGAATCAAATTTAAGTAAAGACGAACTAAACAAGCTAAACTCCTCTCAGCTAAGCTTATATAATAGCCAAAAACAAATTTTAGCTAGCACCTATGAGGGCAACAAAGCCAAACTAAACTCAGCCAAGCTTGATATCAAAGCTAATGAGAGCGAAGTAAATAGGCTTAGCCTTCTTCTAAAAAAAGAAGAGGAGGCTAAAGCAAGACTGCAAAAGGTGCTTGATCTAATAGCCAAAAAAGAATATGAAGAGGTAAGTAAAAATATCATAAATTTAAAAGAGCAAAAAGATATCGCCCTATATAGACTAAAAGAATCAAATAAAAAACTCGAAGAAATCATAGAAGAAAACCAAAAAGCGATAAAAACCATAAAATCAAGCTGGATAGAAACATCACTAAGCAAAGAAAAAGAAAAAAGAGAACTAAGCGCTCAGATAAACGCAATCCTTTTTTCAAACAAGACCCAGCAGATAAAATCTCCCGTAGACGGATTTGTGGGAAAGCTACTCGTTCATACCGAAGGAGGAGTAGTAAGTCCAAACGATAATCTAATATCCATAGTTCCCTCAGACGCTCCTCTTATCATAAAAGCAAATGTTCTAAATAAAGACATAGGTTTTTTAAAACTGGGTCAAGAAGTAGCCGTAAAGATAGATACCTTTAGCTTTCAAAAGTATGGACTATTACACGGCAATATAATAGAAATCTCAAAAGACGCCATAGAAGACGAAAAGCTTGGGCTAATATACGAAATCAAGATAAAACCAAAGAGTCTAGACATAAAAGTAGAGGGAGAAACCAAACGGCTTGAAATAGGTATGAGCGTAATAGCAGAAGTAAAGACGGGTAAAAGAAGGGTCATAGAGCTGTTTATATATCCGATAATCAAGTATATGGATGAGGGGTTAAGCGTGAGGTGATGGGCAAATAAGAAGTCCTAAATCTACGCGCAAAATACTAAACCTATCTATGCTATTAAGGCTGCAATATAATCTATCTACCAATTTACAAGCTTTGCTTTTCTTGGTATTCGTGCAATTATAAGCTTTTATCACGCAGTCTGTCTTTAGAAAATTTAAGCAGACGGTTTATGTTCAAAATTTAGCAATGTCCAAGAAAATATCAATATATGAAAGTAAATTTATGAAAGTATTTGCGTTGTTTATTTTTGATTTATAAATCTTCCTCAATACCTCAATACCTCCCCATACTAAATGTATCCCTAAAAATGCAACAAAGAAAAACAAAAGCAATTTTATATGAATGTTTTTGTAAAATAGCAGGTTTTAAAAAATTGTACCGCTTTTTATCAAAAGCGTACCATAGTTTAAGAAAAAATTCAAAGAAAGGGAAACTGCAAAAGAGGCGGTTTAAATACCGATAAATAGGGCATTTATGGTGTCACGGGGGAGACTTGACCTGGGGGTATCTAGCTTAAATTTACCTTTTAAAAGTCTGAAATTGCAGTACTTTAAATGATTTTGATTTCACTCGCGCATAAAGCTGTTTCACTTTTACCCGCCAGTGACATATATAGCACATCGCTTTAAAGAGCTAAACAGCATATATTATTATAGGGCTATTCTTACTCCTAGTATTAGAAATTAGGTTCTTGAAATATTTTTTCCAGGTAGAGTACCAATATTCTTGATTTCTTCAAATTTAGTTAAGATGTCTTGTATGTTTTTATGTTTTATTTGTTCTACATTTCATTCATACACTCTCATTGTTTTTGCTTCATACCCTACCTTATATTACTTAAACTTGTATAATCGTTTCATCATCACCATTATAGCATACATGATCCTTTAGTACTTTTACAAAAGGATATTTTTTGTTAAACTCTATTATAAAAAATTATGAGAAAACAACGCTATATTCATATATAAAAATATCGTATTCTGGCATATTTTCGGAGTTAATTGATATGGATATAAAACGTCTCCAACCCTTAGTCTTTTTTGTTTGCTGTAACTATGGTTTATTTTTGGCGTATTTAAGTATTACTACAATTAATTACAGTGATTGTATATGATTATAAAAAGTATTAATACATTACAACACCTGGGTTACTATAGACATAATTATAAAAAACAGCATTTGGATAGACCTTTCAAAGCAAAATACATGATGATGGAATAGATTGACTAAGATATGTTTTAGAATATTAAATAAATTTTTTGAGGAGGGGGGATAAAGTTAAAAATAAAAAGAACGAAAATTGGGTTACCCGTCGGGTTACCTTTTTAAAGCTTAAGTTTTAGAAGGTCGCATTTTAGGGAGTTTTGGATGGTGCGGATGAAAGGACTTGAACCTTCACGCCGTGGGGCACCAGATCCTAAGTCTGGCGTGTCTGCCAATTTCACCACATCCGCACAACAATAATAAAGTGGTACGCCCATCAGGATTCGAACCTGAGGCCTACGGCTTAGAAGGCCGTTGCTCTATCCAGCTGAGCTATGAGCGCATAAAAACAAAGTGGCGCGCCCGATAGGAGTCGAACCCATAACCTACAGATCCGAAGTCTGTCGCTCTATCCAATTGAGCTACGAGCGCCCAAGTGGGGTGAGTGATGGGAATCGAACCCACGACCCTCAGGACCACAATCTGATGCTCTAACCGACTGAGCTACACTCACCATCTAACAAATGGTCGGGGTGAAAGGATTCGAACCTTCGGCCCTCTGGTCCCAAACCAGATGCGCTAACCAGCCTGCGCTACACCCCGAGGCATTGCGAGTTTAGCCTACTTATTGAAAAGGCGCATTGTAGCGAAAAAAATATACTATGTCAAGAAAAATGAGCTTAAATTTGAGAATTTACGAAAATTTTCGCTTCAAACCGCGCAAACTCGGCTAAGAATAAATTTTGTATAAAAGAAAAAAGTTAGACCGATCAGCCAAACGTTAAAAAACATTGCTTTAAAAATATCTTGCAACTCGCCGCCAAAAACATCCGCCACAAGCGAGTAAAGCGCGATTTGCAAAACTATCTGACGTGTAAAATTTAAAACAAAAACCGCCGCGGGCCTTTTTACTCCTTGAAGCGTCGAGCCGGAGAGATTTATGAGCGCGTAGCCCATAAACGCTAGCGAATTTACCGCAAAATAGTTTTTTGCCGCATTTACGACCTCGGGCGTCTCGTCAAAAAACCCGACCAAAATCCCGCCTAGCCCAAGACAAAAAGCCGCCGCAAAAATGCAATAAACCGCTAAAAATTTGACCGAATAAGCGTAGCAGCCGCGCACTCTGGCGTATTCGCGCGCGCCGAAGTTTTGCGACACGATACCAAGCACCGCCGATGCGATGCCCGTCGTCGGCAGCATGACGATCTGCTCGATACGTAGCGCGAGGCCGTAACCTGCGACCGCATGCGTGCCGTAGCGACTGATAAAATGCATAAGCACGAGCCCGCCAAGCGACATCGAGAGGTAGTTTAGGCACGCAGGCAAGGCTTGGGCTAAAATTTTGCGGTAGATGGAGAGCTCTGGCGCAAATGAGCGTAAATTTAAAAAATTTATCATGCCCGTTTTTGCGACTTTGACGCCTAAAAATAGCGAACCCAAAAACTGCACCGAGGCCGTCGCCAGCGCTATGCCGCCGATACCCAGTCCGCAAAAATCTACGTAAAAAAAGCAAAAGCCCAAATTTATAAAAAGTCCCGCAAAAAGCCAGTTTCGCAGGCTCTTCGTGTCGCCTGTAGCCACCAGCACGCCGTTTAGGGATTTTATGAGCAAGAAAAACGGCGAAGCAAGGAATATCACGCGGTTATACGCCATGGCTTCGCGTAAAAACTCCTCGTTCGCGCCTAAAATTTTAAGCAGATGCGGAGTAAAAATAAATCCTGAAAGCCCCATAAAAAGCGCGCAAAGAAACACGAAAAACACGCCTTTTGCGGCGTAAATTTTAGCTAGCCGGTCCTTGCTAGCGCCAAGCGCGTTGCCCACAAGCGCCGTTAGCGCCGAGCCAAAGCCAAGCCCCACGCCCACAACGCTAATATAGAGCAAAAAACTCATCGAAAAGCCCGCCAGCGCCTGCGTCGATATGCGCGCGGCAAAAAACACGCCAGTCACGTTATAAAGCGTGTTAAAGCTCATCGCGACGCCCGCGGGTGCAGCTAGGCGCAGCACGAGCTTGTTTATGGGCTCTTTTGTGAGATTCACTTGATTTTAAGCTCCAAAAGCGCGTCTTTTACGTCTTTTGGCACGCGGTAGCTGTCGCAGATCTTTGAGATCGTTTTGTTGTGGGTAAATTTACTCAGCCGCCCACTCTCTAGCAGCTCTCGCCCCGCGCCGTTAAATTTAATAAAAATCTCGGCTAAACACCAAGCCGCCGCCATTTGCACGTAGTATCGCTCGTCCTTTTCTTCGGCGCAAATTTCAAAAAACCGCTCGAGCGAAAGCGCCCCGAAATTTCGCATAAAATAAACGTAGAAAAACCGCTTTTCGTATTCTAAATTTGAGCCCAGAGCCTGCTTTAGCAGCGCATCCACGTAGCGCGCATCGCTAAATTTAGGCTCAAAGCCGTCCGTCACAGCCCAGTTTGGCATCATTTTGATAAACTCGCTAGCTAGCTTAAATTTGGCCTCGTCGTCTTTAACGAGCATTATCAAAAAGCCCTTTAGCATAAACTCCTCATGAAAAAACGGCTCGTAACCTGCGATCTGCTCTAAATTTAGCCGAGTGAAATTTTGCTTTGCCAGGCGTCTTAGCTCAGGGGTTTTTACGCCTAAAATTTCGGGGCTTTTGATGAGTTTTTGCGAAAATGCCGCTAGCTTTTGGCTCCTAAGCCTCTCTAAAATCTCTAAAAATTCGCCTTTTACATCCACGCTAGCTCCTTTGCTTTTTAAATTTACCGCTCAAATTCGTTCAGTTTAAATTTGACGCCCCAATAAAAAAGCCGAAGCGTCAAATTTGCCGCCCTGCGCGCCTAAAAGCAAATTTAAAGGCTCAAATTTACTTTTGAGCCTCTTGCGCGCGTTTTGCCGACTTTTTGCGAGCGTAGATGTTGATGAGCTCCACGCCCAGAGAAAACGCCATCGCAAAGTAAACGTAGCCCTTAGGCACGTGCATACCGAGCCCCTCGCCCACAAGCGTAAAGCCGATCAGGATCAAAAATGCAAGCGCGAGAATTTTGATCGTCGGGTTGTTATCGACGAAATTTGAGATACTCTTAGACGCAAACATCATCACGCCCACGGCAAGTATCACTGCTAGGATCATGATCTCGATGTGGTTTGCCATGCCCACTGCGGTGATGACGCTATCAAGCGAAAAGACGATGTCAAGCACGGCGATCTCGGCAATAACGACCCAAAAACTCGCATGTCCCTTACTCGCCGAATGCTCCTCGTGCTCGCCGCTGACGCTTGAGTGGATCTCAAGCGTGGACTTGCCGATGAGAAAAAGTCCTCCCAAAATCAGCACCAAATCGCGACCCGTGATCGTAAAATCAAACACGCTAAATAGCGGCTTGGTAAGCTTCATAATCCAAAATAGCGAAAGCAAAAGTGCAATCCTCGTTAGCATCGCAAGCGAAAGCCCTAGTATGCGGCCTTTGTCGCGCTGCTCGGGCGGGAGCTTGCCGACTAGGATCGCGATAAATATGATGTTGTCGATACCAAGCACGATCTCAAGCCCCGTTAGCGTCACGAGCGACAACCACGCCTCGGGCGAAAAAATCCAATCAAACATTTTTTTCCTTTTTTATAAATTAGGGCGCGATTATAGCCAAAACGGGTTTAAATTTGATTGAGCGAGTGGGCGCGGGCGTTTGGGGATCAAATTTGACGATTTTAGCGCACGAATATTTGCGTTTTGAGGCGATAAATTTGGCGGATTTTGGTTTATTTGGCAGCGGTTAAATTTGCCTCGATGAAATTTTGATTTTGCAAAATACGCCGCAAACGGCTCCGCGGATAAATTTTTAAAAAAACCGAATTTAAGAAAAATTACCTTGGATAAAGGGCGTTTAAGCGATAAGCGGATAAAATTAAAATCTTTTGTGAAATTTAAAATGAAGTGGTGACCCCTACGAGACTCGAACTCGTGTTACCGCCGTGAAAGGGCGATGTCCTAACCGCTAGACGAAGGGGCCACAAATTAGCGGAAATGGGATTTTACATTAAAGATAATAAAAAACAGCTTAAATTAAGGATAAAAAATTATGAAAAAATTTTCTAAATTTGCTTTGAGTGCGCTTGTGTGCCTTGCGCTTGGCGGCTGTGCCGCGCTACAAAGCCAAAAATCATCAGACAAATTTACCGTCACCATCCTCACTCCGCCGCTAAAAATCAACGACGTGGGCTTCCTGCATAAAACCGCAAATCAGCTAAATTTGCAAATTTACAGCTCCGGCGTAAATACGGTAAATCTCAAAATAAACGACAAAATCTGTATGAACGGCGCGTGTTTTGAGAAAAAAGAATTTAACAAAAAGTTCTTTTTAGAGGAGAGATACGACGACTTTTTCGCGGAAATTTTGGAGCGCAAGCCGCTGTATGACGGCATAAATGTAATGACAAATTCGTGCGGTTTTATACAAGATATAAGTAAATATTCAATAAAATACGAAGTTTGCGGTAAAAATATCAGTTTTTTCGACGCTAAAAACCGCATAAAAATCATCATAAAAGAGCTTCAATGAAATTTATCGGCGCGCACGTCAGCATCGCGGGCGGCGTAGAAAACGCTCCGCTAAATGCGGCAAATATCGGCGCTAACGCCTTTGCGATGTTTGTCAAAAATCAGCGTCAATGGGAAGCCAAGCCGCTAACCCCAGAAAATATCTCTAAATTTAAACAAAATTTAAAAGCCGCCCGTATCGAACCCAGGCACGTTTTGCCGCACAACGGCTACCTTATAAATTTAGGCCATCCGAGCGCCGAGCAGCGTCAAAAGTCCATTAACGCCTTTTTGGACGAAATTTACCGCGTAGAGGCGCTAGGCCTAGTGATGATAAATTTTCATCCGGGCTCGTATCTAAACGAAATTTCGCCCGAAATTTGCCTCCAAAATATCGCAAATTCCGTAAATTTCCTACTCGAAAATAGCCAAAACGTAAAGCTAGTCATCGAAAATACCGCGGGTCAGGGCTCAAATTTGGGCTTTAAATTTGAACACCTAGCCTTTATTATTAAAAACTGCATCGATAAAAGCAGGATCGGCGTTTGCCTAGACACCTGTCACACGTTTGCCGCTGGATACGACATCAGGGGCGACTACCGGTGCGTGATGGGCGAATTTGACGAGATAGTCGGGCGCGATATGCTGTGCGGCATGCATCTAAACGATACGAAATTTGACCTAGCCAGCAAAAAGGACCGCCACGAGAGCCTAGGAAAGGGCTTTTTGGGCCTAAAAACATTTGAAAACATCATAAACGACCCGCGCACGGACGATATCCCGCTAGTTTTAGAGACGATCGATGAGGGCATCTGGGCGGACGAGATAAAAATTTTAAGAAACTTTAAAGGAGAATAAATGAGAAAATATATCGGCGTTTGCCTAGCGGCTTGCTGCTGTCTAAATGCGGCGGGCTTTAAAATCCCCGAGCAAAGCGGCGATAGCATCGCGCTTTTAAACTCAAACGTCGCAACGAGCTTTGGTCCCGACGCAGCCTATAATAACCCTGCAAATATGGTATTTTTGGACGGCGGACACTACTTTGAAGGCTCGCTAACATACCTACGCATGTCAAAGACGAAGTATAGCCACTTTAGCGGAGCAAAATTTACCTCAAAAAAAGCAGGCGCGCTAGCTCCGACTTTTCATTACGTTTCGCCGCAGTTTGGCGATTGGCGCTTTGGCCTATCAGTCGTCGTGCCTGCGGGAATGTCGATGAGATGGGACGAAAATCTACCTAAAGCCACCTCTAAAAAATTCGACCTAAAAGTGATCGAGGTAAATCCTAGCGTCGCCTACGCGCTAACCGATAACATCGCGTTGGGCTTTGGCCTCCGCGCCGTTTACGCTAGAGGAGAGGCCGTGCAGGAGGTGCCCGGCGCCCTACCCGCCTCGCAAGACATCAAGGGCGACCGCGTAAATTTCGGCTATAACGCGGCGATCACCTATAAACCGACTTCAAATTTGAGCCTAGCGGCCACCTACCGCTCGAAAGTAAATATGAATCTAAAAGGCGACACCGACATCAGCGCGCCGGCGCACCCGATGGGACGATTTCCGAGCGGCTCATATAGCGGCAGCGCAAAGCTATCCGTACCGCTACCAGCGAGCTTAAATTTAGCCCTATCGTACAAAATCGCAAATACCACGCTGCTATTTGACTTTGAAAGAACTTATTGGTCGGCATGGAAAGAGCTTGACTTCAACTACCCGGGCGCCTCGGCCGCTCACTACCGCAACCCGTTTTTTGCGGCATTTGACGCGTCCAAAAAGCGCGACTGGAAGGACAGCAACGCCTACCGCATCGGCGTAGCGCACGACGCGACGGATAAGCTCCGCCTGATGGGCGCGGTTACGTTTGACGAAGCCGCCTCTAGAGCCGATACTACGGGCTTTGATCTGCCCGATACCAAGGCCGTCATCTACGCAGCGGGCTTTAACTACAAATTTACGGACGCTTTGGAGCTGGGAGCTAGCTACTTCTACCAAGACAGAAAGGCGCGCGACGTGCACTACTACTCAAACGCGTCGGGGCTTTATCCAAACGGCAAATTTGAGCGCGGCAACGCTCAGGCGATAAATTTGAACGTGAAATATAAATTTTAAGGCGCGGCTATGAACTACCCTTACGAAAATTTCGAGGATATGCTAAATGTCGCGGTAGACAAAAACGGCGGCGGTATCGCGATCTACACCGAAACGGGCAAAATGAGCTACAAGCAGCTACGCGCAAACGCATTTACGCTGGCTGCATTTTTGCAAGGTATGGGCATAAAAAAAGGCGACCGCGTCGCGATGATCGTAAATAACTCGCCGGAGTTTATCGCTAGCTACTTTGCCATCACGCTGCTAGGCGCCGTGGCCGTGCCGATAAATACCTTTTTAAAATACGAAGAATTCGAGTACATCATAAACGACTGCGGGGCGAAATTTCTCTTTGCTTCGGCCGAGCTAGCCAAAGAGATACGCGGACTAGAGAGCAAAACCGCAATCAAAAAGATCGTCTGGATCGGAGATAGAGCCGAATTTGACGAAAATAATATCGCCTACGCGCACGCGCTAAACTGCCGTATAGAGCTAAATTTGACCGACCGACCAAAGCTTGACGATCTAGCCCACATCATCTACACTTCAGGCACCACGGGCAAGCCAAAGGGCGCGATGATCAGCTACCGCAACCTCATCTCAAACGTCCAGGGCGCGCAAGAGGTCTTTCACGTACGTACGAAGGATAGATTTGCCGTGTTTTTGCCGATGTTTCACAGTTTTACTCTCACGGCGATGGTGCTGCTACCGATATTTTCGGCGTGTTCGCTTATTTTAGTAAAGTCCATTTTCCCGTTTTCAAACGTCCTAAAACAAGTCCTGCTCAAGCGCGCGACCGTGTTTTTAGGCGTGCCCGCGATCTATACGGCTATCGGCAAGGCTAAAATCCCGTGGTATTTTCGCTGGTTTAACTGCATTAGGATTTTTATCAGCGGCGGAGCGCCTTTGGCCGAGCAGACTATCGCGGATTTTCGCGTTAAATTTCCGCGCGCGGTGCTGATAGAGGGCTACGGCCTTAGCGAATGCTCGCCTATCGTCTCGGCAAACACGCTGCAAAAACAAAAAATCTCAAGCGTCGGCTTGCCGCTGCCGGGCTATGAAGTAAAATGCATAAACGACGAGATGATGGAGCTGCCCGCAGGCGAGGTGGGCGAGCTAATCGTAAAAGGCGACTGCGTGATGCAGGGCTACCTAAATATGCCCGACGCCACCGACGAAACGATCGTAAACGGCTGGCTACGCACGGGCGACCTCGTCAAGATCGACGAAGAGGGCTATATCTTTATCGTCGACCGCAAAAAAGACCTCATCATCTCAAAGGGCATCAACATCTACCCGCGCGAGATCGAGGAGGTGCTGTTTAAACTGCCAGAAGTCGAAGCCGCCGCGGTTATCGGCGTCAGAGACGAACACGCGGACGAGGAGGTTACGGCGTTTATCCAGTTTAAAGAAAATATGAGCTTGGACGAAAAAGATATCCGCGCGCACCTCAAAAAGCACTTGGCGAATTTTAAAATTCCAAAGACGATTTATTTTAAAGACGAGCTGCCTAAAAACGCGACGGGCAAGGTGTTAAAGCGCGTTTTAAAAGAGCAGATAAAGGATGAAATTTAGTGCGGTTTTTGATAGAGTTTATCGGCGGCGAGCAAAATTCTAAAATTTCCTCGCTCATAAAATGCAGCCAAAACGAGGCGAAAATTTTACGCCATCTAAGCAAAGGCTACGTCGAAGGCACTCCGCAAAGTAGCGTCTACGACGTACTTTGCGCGGTTTTTGGCAGCGAGGAGTATAAATTTCTAGCAGGACTTGCAGACGTAAAAAATCTACTGGAAAGCGGCTGGATCGTGCAAGGCTTTTCTATATTTAAAAACCAGGGCGCAGACGGCGCAGGCTCAAATTTACTAGGCCTACTTCACAGTGAGATCTCGCTATCGCCGCTTTTTCTTAAAATTTTAGAAGAGGGCGAGTTTGGGCTCATGCTGCCAGCAGTCGCGCCCTACGCCGATCACCTCGACTACCTAAAAGATCAGTTTTTGCGCGTGGAGCTTTACGGCAAGCTCTCGTTTTTTAGCAAAAACGTATCAAGCGACACCAAAAGCCGCCTCGAAAAAGACGTAAAAGAGCTAGAAACCATCATCGAAAAACGGTTAAATTTAAGCAAAATTTCGATTTCCGTCGAGCAAATTTTCAAAGATAACGCGCTAAACGATAAAGAGCAGCTGATTTTCCTCGCGCTTTTAAAGGAAGAGTATGTCGGCGAAACGGACGTCAACCGCGATCTAAACGCGCTTGTGGGGATTTTAAGCGCGGACGAATTTGAACGAATAAAAAACCGCGCCCTACTGGATGAAGGCTCAAAACTAATCGAAAACGGCCTCATCGACTACGACGAGTCGCTAAACGCTTACGGCGGCTTTAGCAGGACGTTTTACATAACCGACGAAATTTTACAAAGCGTAATGCACCCAAAAACCGAGAGCAAAAGCAAAAAACTAGCGCTAGAAACTCTCGTAAAAGAGCAGGAGATATTTGAGCTCATCGAGCCCTCGACCGACATAAACGACGTCGTGCTGGATGTCAAAGTAAAGGAGCTACTAGATGCGATCCTAAAACAAGTAGATCGCCGCGTGCTGGCGCGCCTATCTAGCTGGGGCATCAAGTCGCGTAAAAACGTGGACGCCAAAATCATCTTTTACGGACCGCCGGGTACGGGCAAAACCATGAGCGCGCTAAGCCTCGCAAAGAGCCTAAAAAAGCAGGTTCTTAGCTTTGATTGCTCTAAAATTTTGAGTAAATACGTCGGCGAAAGCGAGCAAAACGTGCGTAAAATTTTCGATACTTACAAAGAAATTTGCGCCAAAAGCAAGAGCGAGCCCGTGCTGCTGCTAAACGAGGCCGATCAGTTTCTAAGCACGCGCGTCGAGGGCGGTAGCGGCGCGGACAAGATGCACAACCAAATGCAAAATATATTTTTGGAGCAAATCGAGCGCTTTGAGGGCGTACTCATCGCCACGACGAACTTCTTGCAAAGCCTAGATACCGCGTTTTCTCGTAGGTTTGACCATAAGATCGAGTTTAAAAAGCCCGATCTCGCCGCTCGTCTTGCGATCTGGCGCAAGGTACTGCCCGAAAATGCGAGCTTTGAGGAAAATTTCGACGTCAAACAGCTGGCTAAATTTGAGCTAAGCGGCGCGCAAATCATGCTCGCGCTCAAAAACACAGCGCTAAAAGTCGCCGTGCGCGAGGACGGGATATTTACGATGAGCGACTTTGAAAGCGAGATCAAGCGCGAGATGAGCTCAAATTTCGGCGAGGATAAGAAAGTCGGGTTTTAATATAAATATTATAAAGGAGTCGTTATGGTGGATGGAAAATTTAAATTTGATACAGTAGGGCAGGGTCTATTTTATTGGGGTATCCTTAATGTTAATAGTTGCCAAAATATTAATGATTGCCAATTTAGTTTCGTATATGACTGCGGAAGCACAAGCCAAAATAGAATCAAAGAAAGAGTCGAAAACTTCAAGGAAATACTAGGGTATAATAATGAGTTAGATATGCTTGTGATTTCGCACTTTGACAAAGACCATATGAATGGTGTAAGTGAACTTCTAAGAGATACTAAAGTTAAAAATATTTTTATCCCATATTATCATCTAGATGATTACTTGCTTTTTGTATGTTTTATATACGGTTACGGTATAGCTGCAAACATAGGAAATATCATACTTGTTCCGTCGACAAACAATATGAATGGAGGTATTGGAATTCTAGGAGATGACCATATTGAATTACCACGCGCAAATGATATTCCAGGTAACATGAAAATACCTAATAAAAATGTATTTATAAACAATAAAGAAGAATTTGATTTTAAGGAAATCTGGGAGTTTAAATTTTACAACGTAGAATTAAAACCCAAAGACTATGATGGCATTGAAAGTGAGATAAAAAAGAAACTCGATGACTCTTCTTTAGAAGAATTTATCAAAAAACCTGGCTCAAAAAAAGAATTACAAGAAATTTACAAAAAATATATAAAAATTCACCGCAACAATAGCGAACAAAATCAATCCAGTCTATGCCTATACCATGGCCCGCACGACGACCTAAGACTATTAATGCGCCACTGTTGTATCTGCGGACTAAAATTAAGCCGTTATATCCATGATTTTTATCGGTTTTACGTTCGTGAATCAAGGGTTTGCGGATTAATGTCAAACGGTACTATTTTGACCGGCGATATATCGCTAGTTGATAGCGCCTCTGATAAAGAAAAGCCATACTACGAGTCTTTTATACAATATTTTGAAAAATATCTAGAAAAGACGGGCGTCTTTCAGATACCTCATCACGGCTCAAAGAATACTTGGAATAAGCAAATACTAGAAGATTTTCCAAATGCTATTTTTGTAAATTCCGCCGGCGAAGATAACCACAACCATCCAGATAGAATGGTATTGTGCGATATATTAAATATTGGTAGAAATATTAGATTCTCAAACGAGAGATATGGAGTATGTTATAAAATTTTATGAATTGAAATAAATTTAACCATTTGGGTTTTTAGCACACTTTGTTTTTAGCGCAAATTTAGCAAAGTCGCTAAGTTTGGGTCATTTTGTTTATCAATTTGACGAATTAAATTTGGGCTTGTCTCGGCTAAATTTAAAAGGATTTTTAAAATGGGTGAATTTTTACTACGCCAAGTCAAACTATTTTTAGGTATCGCAGCCCTTTGCGCTCCGCTATGCGCGATTATCTACTTTATATCAAAAGAGTATTTTGACGAAATTTTAGTCGGCATTTTCATCACGTATATTTTCCTGCCCGTTATTTTCGTTTTTAAATTCATCAAGCTACTTTTAGGCTTCAAGGACGAGGACAAAAAGCCCGTTTGGGAGCAAATTTTAACTTGGCTGTCAAATATCGCTTAAATTTAGCCGACGCTAAATTCTATCTTTTAGAAGCTCATACGCTTCATCGTTTTCTCTTCTGCCGACGACTAAAACGATGATTGTTACATGGGCATCCTTTACTTGATAGGCTAGTCGGTAGCCCGCATCCTTTAACTTGATTTTGTAGATATTTTCGTAGCCGCGTAGTTTATCTTTAGCTACTTTGGGGTTTTCTAATCGTTCGGCGAGCTTCTTTTTAAACTGCGCCTTTACGCTATTATCCAGCTTTTGCCACTCTTTTAAAGCACTTGGCAAAAATCCTAACTCATAGCTCATCTAAGCTTACTTTTACAGGCTTTTCACCGCTTGTCAGCGCGGTATCTACGGCTTTACTTAGATAGTAGTCGTCTATTATTTCGGTCATCTTTTCATACACGGCGCTTGGTACCAGATAGGCGCTAGGCACATTATGGTTTAGTATCGCTACTACGTTGTCTCCCGCTTGCTTTAAAATTTGAGCCGGGGATTTTTTTAGCTCGCTTATGCTAGCAGTAAAATTTGCTTGTATGGTTCGCATTTGTATCCTTTATTTGATATCTAAAATAGTATTAAATAAAGTATAAAACAGAGCTTAAATCTAGTGCTAAATTTACGCTAAACCAAAACTACCCACCAAACCCCTCGCCCGCTTTTAAAATTTCACCCCTTAGCCTCTCGTGTCCTGCCGATAGGGCCGCGATCTTGGCTAGTTTTTCGTCCTTTATCTGCGCAAATTCGCTCTTTAACGCCGATAAAATTTTATTTAAAAATGACGCATTTCCCAGCATCTCGTTTTCAAATTCGTATAAATTTAGCGACAGCAAAACGCGGTCTTGCACCTCGTCAAAGCTCGGGATAAAGAGCGCAAAGCCGTTTTGCTCGTGCGCGCGCATCGAGCCCGCGATCTTTTCTTTTAGAAAATACACGGCGATTTTGACTGCGTTTTCGTAGTTTGCGGCGACTTTGAGATTTAGCTTTTCAAAAAACAGCGCCGTTTTTTGCAGCCCTTTAAATTTCGCCGTCTCATAGTCTCTCAAAAACGTCCTATACACCTGCCCCGCATACGTCCTAACGTCGGCAAACAGAGTATCCGAGTGCGTTTCGTCCTCTTTTTGCGCGTTTTCAAATTCGGATTTATAAATCATAAACTCGCGCTCCAGCCGAGCGTAAATTTCATCCAGCGCCGCGCCGATTTCTTCTTGTAGCGCGCTTAAGCCACGCTTGTACGTTCTAAAAAATTTGGCGAATTTCACGTCGTTGTAGATAAGTTTTGAAAACACCTCGTCGCTATCAAAATCCACCGCCTCATACGCGCTAGCTTCAAAATACTCGCCCTTTAGCAGCGTTTTTCGCGGCGAGTATTTATACTTTTTCTCGCTTTTTAGGCTAGCTAGGATTTCGTCTGCAACGAGCTTTGCAACGTGTTTTAGCTCGTTAAAGGCTAGCTCGATTTTCGGTTTAAAATTTTCTTGTACGGCTTTTAAATTTGACTCCAGCTCGGCGTCAAATTTAGCGATTATCTCGCCCGCTTTTTCGTAAATTTTAGCGATTTGCTCGTGCTGAGCAGCGTTTACGGCGACCAGCCTAGCGCACTTTTCGCGCACGAACTTTTCTTTTATCTCTTCGCCGCCAAAAAGCTCGCGGATAGCGCTTACCACCTCGCTAAAATTTGACTCCGCCAAAAGTACCGCATCGCCCGCGGCTTGCGCTTTTACGGCTTGCTTGGCGGAAACCGCGATAATGCGCTCAAAAAACCGCCCGTATGTGGCCTGCGCGTGAGTTTTGAGGCGCTCAAGCTCGTCCTGGCTTAGCTTATCTTTTTGATTTAGCAAGCAGATCGCCGTTTTGCCCCCGCCAGCCAAAAACTCCTCGATCTGCGCGGCTTCGCTAGCGCGCGCGGCGTTGTCGGCGAGGCTTAGCCAGATGACGCCCGCGACGTCTTTTAGTACTTCGTGCGTGACGGCGGTGTCGGCCTTCGAGAGCGAGTTTAGCCCCGGCGTATCGACGAAATTTACCGACTTTAAAATTTCAGAGGGCGCATAAACGCAAAGCCTGCTAACATCATCGCCAAACACGCGCTGATCGACGAATCGCGAGATCTCCTCGACGCCCAGATACAACTCTCTGCCGTTTTCGTAAAGAACGCTAAGTCCTGGCGCGGCGCCGTATCTGATAAAGGTCGGCTTTGAGGTCACGGGAGTTAGACCCGACGGTAAAATCTCGCTACCCAAAAGTGCGTTTAAAAACGTCGATTTGCCGCTAGAAAACTGCCCGACTATAGCGACCGTAAGCGGGCTAGATAAAAACAGATCGAGTTTATTTAGCTCGCGCTCTAGCTCCACGCTTGGGTGAAATTTGGGCTCGGTTAGCTCGTTTTGCAGCCGCCTAAATCGCCCGTGAAAATCGTCCGAAAATATCTTAAAATACCGCGTTTTATACGCGTTTATAAACTCCTCAAACACTTTGCAGCTCCAAATTTATAGCATTTATCGCCTCGCTTTGCGAGTTTAGTCGCTCTAGCTCGCGCGAGTCCCGCCCGCTAGTTTTTGCTAGCTGGGCAAGCTCGATTTTTAGCGCCTCTTCGCTGATTGCGAGCGCCTTTTCTTTATCTTTTAGTGCGGCTTCGATCTGCTTTTTAAACTCGCTTTTTTCAAATTCGCTAAGCTCGAAAACGAAATTTTTGATCCTCTGGGCGCCCAAAAACTCCTCCGCGGCTACTTTGGCGGCTTCAGGTATGCCTTGAGCGCCCGAGTTTGCCGCGCTAGTCACCGCATCCGCGACCTGGGAGCACTCTAAGCTTATCCCTTTTGAGTTCAGATAGTCGTTTATGCTAAAGACCTCGGCGGCTGCCGATTTGCCCTCAAATTCGCCGAATTTTAGCGCGATATTTTGCGCGCACGCGGCGATTTGCCGTACGATTTCGTTGCGGTTTTGACGCATTAGGACGATGACGCCGTCTTTGATCGTAGTTTGCGCGATGCGCGAGAGGCGCTGCGGATCGATCTTTTGTTTTTTAGAGGCCGCGTAGTTTATGTCATCCGCGACGCGCTGCTTTAGCGTTTGCGCAAGAGATTTTAGCCCAAGCTCGTAGCTAGCTGCGGTTTTAGCCGTATCTAGGCGCTCTAGCTCCTCTTTTACCGCGTCTCTCACGTCCTTTAGACGGCTATCCAGCGCGACTTTTTGCTCGTTTAGTTCAGAAAGCCTTTGCGACAAGCTCAAATTTGAACCCGTTAGTTTTAAAATCTCGCTTTGCGTATCCGCCGCAAACTGCGCGCAGACGCGGCCGAGCTCCTTTTTATATGCCTCGATGCCAAGGCGAGATTTTTGGCTATTTTGCCCAAAAAGCGTCTCGTAAAGATACTCCTTAAACTCCTCGACGCCGCTGTTTTGCGCGCCCTCAAAGTAGCTTTTAGCGCTCACGGCGAAAAACTCAGCCCCGACGCCAAGCCCCCGCGTGCGCTCCTCGACGCTCTTTTTGGCGTAGGCGGCGACCTCGTTTAGCTCGCCCTGCTTTAGCACGTCTGCGTGCGTGAGCAGCACGGCGAGCCTCACGGCGTGGGAGTTTTGCAGGCTTGAGACGATGAAGTCCAGATCCTTTTGCGTGGCGCTTTGCGAGACGTTCATCAGGTGCACCATTAGGTCGCACTCCCGCATAAATCGCCGCACCAGCTCCTCGCGCGCAGCCACCGCGTCGTCGATGCCGGGCGTGTCGATGATGCGCACGTTATCCTTTAAAAGCTCCAAATTTTCGTAAAGCTCGACGCTTTTTACGAATTTAGCATATTTGGAGTCCGCCGAGGTGTAGCGCTTGATCTCGTCCGTTTTGACGGTCTTGCTAGCCGGCGGTTCGAAGCAAATCTCGCTCGCGCTAGGGCTCTCAAATTTAGCCGCCGACTCGTCGTCCGCGTTAAATTTGACCTTTAAATTTTGCGCCGTCTCGCTCTCAAATTTGACGCCCGCGCCGCCGTAAATTTCAGCTATTTCGTCATCTTTACCTTGCGCTATTCCAAGCTCTTTTAGCTCAGCCTCGCTCCAAAAATTTACCTTTGCAAAAGGCTCTGGCGCATACTTTAGCACGGTCAAATTTACCGTCTCGGGCACGTTTGAGGCGCCTAGGATTTTCTTGTCCAGCAGCGCGTTTAGCAGGGTTGATTTGCCCGCGTTTATGACGCCCGTAACCGCGACGTTAAACTCTAGCTCGTGCGCTTTTTGGCGCGCTTTTGTCGCTGCGTTTGCGACGCTCTCGCCAGGATTTAGCGATAAAATTCGCTCGCAGATATCATTTAGCGCATCTATTTTTTGGTGAAAGACGTCTGATTTTTTAAAATTTAAGCCTTCTTGCTCGTTCCCTGCGGTCAAATCCGCGCCGAGAGTCTGTAAAAACTCCGAAAGCCTCTTAAAATGCGCAGCAGAGATTATGTTTTCTCTTTGCAGGATTTCTAGGGTGGCCAGGAGCTTTGAATTTGAGATTTTAGCGGATTTTAGAGCGTTTATCGTGCCTAGCTGAGCGCACTGGAGGCTGTATATGTCGGCTTTTAGCCCAAGCGCATGCAGGATATCCCTAAACTCCTTTAGCGCCATAAATCTATCAAAATTTTCAGCATCCGCCGCGAGTAAAACGGCGAGACTTCGCTCGTCTGCGAGAATTTCCGTTTTAGGGTCTAAAAATAGCTTAAGAGCGCCCCAAATTTCGCTTAAAAATTTATCCGTGTCCACCGCTTCGCCTTTGGTAAAATTTGCGCCCGCAAGGTCGCTTTCGGGGTGAAATTTAGCATAAATTAAATTTAAACAAGCTTGGACGGCGGGTAGATTTGATGTTAAATTTAAATCCGTTTGCGCAGCCTGCAAAAACAGCGCGAATTTGACGGCTCAGGCGCGCCAAATCCCGCAAATTTAATCAAATTTCATAGGATTTTAGCAAATTTATACCGCGCCGCGGCGGTTTATTTGGACTTTAAATTCGGCCAAGTTTCGCCCCAAATTTTAAGAGCTTTTGCAAGCGCTTTTTGTCGCGGATTAGTCCGTTTGCGTCTTTGTAACGCAGATAATCTCCGACTACTTGCCCTGGTTATCGTTTAGAAGGCTAAACCGCGACAAAGTATAGTCGGTAAGACGAGTAAAGGTAAATTCCAAATCAAAGCTGTACTCGCCTCTTAAATCGGCAATCAAAAACGCAGGCAAGCAAAGCACGTCCCTCGGGCGTCGAAAAAAGCAGGCGCTACGCTATATTTGTTTAAATTTTGGGCGGATATCTTGCGAATCTTGCCGTTTGCGTTGCTCTTTGCGGCGCGTTATTTCGTCTTTCCTGGCGTAGTCGTCGGTGGCGTCGGCCTCGCTAGCCCTATGCCGTCTTATAGCGCCACTCCCGCAAAGGCTTTTTTGGTCTCCTTTACGAGCCCTTTATCTACCACTCGCGCCACTCCTCGGTTATATCTACGTCCTCGCCTAACTCTAGCCCCGTTTTACGCACGAGCGCGTCTATCCACTCCCACAGCTCCTCGCGCTCCACGGTCTCTATGAGGCCGTATTTGTCGTTGATTTTATTTAGGGCTTTTACGAGCTTTGCGGTGCAGCTATAGACGGCTGAGGCGCTCTTTTTCGTGCAGTTCCAATTTAAACAACCTAATCCAGCTCAGCCTCTCGTCAAAATTTAATGCTACTATCAAACGAAATTCCTCAAAGAAAGCGTCGTAGCCAAACCCGTAATCCGTTTTGCATTTACCCGTGAGCTTCTTGCCTATTTTTTCCTCGACGGTCTTTTTATCGTCGCCTAAATTTAAGCCAAAAGGCAAATCTACGACCGAATTTCCGCCCGCCTTTTCGGGGTAAACGCTAATCTCGTGCAAAATCAGCTGGTCTTTTTCTTTATTGTAACTGCCGATGGGCTCTCCGTACATATCCGCATATCTTACGTAGCCCGTAAATACGCTATAAACCCCTTTTTCGTCGCTATCTGCCCTCACCCAAAACAAATTACCGTAAGAATCGTAATTTGGAGCCGGGTTACTCGGCAAGCCGCACCGCGCTAAAAACTCTTTGACCTCTTTAGAGTGGATCGGTCTGCCAAGCAGATCTTGAAGCTGCATATTTTTCCTTTTTGTAAATTCGTTTCGGCGTTTTTGGATACGCAGGGCTAAATTTAAAGCACTTTAGCGCCTTTAGCTGACGCGGGCCGAGCAAATTCGGCTAAAAAGAGTAAATTTAAAGCTTATTTTCGCGCAGGCTTGGTTAAATTTAGCCGAATTTACGGGGTTTGCTAATTACACCGCGGCTCTAGGCGAGATGAGAGCGTCCTCAAAGTCCGCATGCGTCTCTTCGCTCATTATGCGCAAAATTTTACTGCGCTTTATCTTCGCGTCGTCTTTAAATATCGCACGCACCTTATCCATGCCCGCGTAAAAATCGCGCATGAGCACGAGGCAAAGATACCTGCCAAATCCCGTCGGCACGATGCGGCCGCCCTCTTCGTAGATAGCGCCGACTAGCTTTAGTAAATTTAGCTCCGCAAATAGCTCTTTTTTGATATTCGCGCCATTAAATTCGTCGTATTTGGCGATATTTACGCCGCCGTCAAACAACTCGGTGAGGAAGATATACTTTAGCCGCTCTTTTTTCGTAAAGCCGCACTTTGCGATAACTGGGCTTTCGCCGTTTTTGACGCGGCGGCCGTAGTCGAGCAGATTAAAGGCGTTGATAACCAGCTCGCCGTTTAAAAAACTAAACGCGCCGCTGCCCACGCCCACGTACTCGTGGTGGCTGCCGACGTATTCGTCGCGCAAATTCGCGCTATCTCGGCCGAATGCCCAAGCGTTGCTTTGATGATAGTCGCTAAAGCTCTCGCAAATGATCTCGTAAAATTCGCGCTCATTATCGCTATCTGCGACGCCTAGCGACTTTGCGATCGCATCGCGCGTAAGAGGCGACTTCATCAGCGGATAAAACGTGATCTGCTCTGGGGCTATGGATTTTGCGATTTTGATGTCGTTTAGCAGCTGCTCTTTGGTTTGATTAGGAAGGTTAAAGATAAGATCAAGGCTCATCACCGGTAGTACGCCAAGAGCTTTTTTCAGCTTTTCTTGTAACGCCTCGCTAGAGCCGAATTTCTCGTATCTGGCTACACGTTTTAGCGTCTCGTCGTCAAAGCTTTGTACGCCCACGCTTAGGCGGTCGATGAGCCCTTGAAATCTCTTTAAATTTTCTGGCTGGATGTGGTTTGGATCGCTTTCGCAGGACACGTTTTTGATATTAAAAAGCTCTTTAGCCAGTACGAGCGTTTTTTCAAGCTCGGGTTCGTTTATGAGAGTCGTGCCGCCGCCGACGTAAAGCGAGCCGAAATCAAAGCCCGCGGCCTTAACCTGCCGCATTTCTTGCCTTAAATTTTCAAAATAAATTTTAGCCAGCTCCTGCTCGTAATGATACTTGTGAAACGAGCAATACGGACAAAACGTGTGGCAAAACGGCACGTGAGCGTAAAGCATATACTCGGTATTTTCGCGCGGCGTTTTTACGTATTTTTGATCTAGAATGTCGATATTGAGGCCGTTATAAAGAGATTTTTGCATGGTATTATGGGCGTAATTAATCGCAAATCTTTCTATAATATTCTTAAAACCCATAATTAATTTTCTCCCGTAAATCCAAATTTATGTTCGTAAGGATATCTAAAATTTTATTAATCTCGCCTTGAAAAGGGCTGAATTTGCCGAAGTTTTATCAAAATCGGGTGTAAAATTTAAAATTTCAGCCCGTATTTTGAAGCAAAAATCTACCTGCATATCCCTGATGTTGTTTGCTTTGCGCAAAATTCGCCGCCAAGTTACAGCTTGCTTAGGATTTAGCATAACGGTTTTGGGTAGCCGCGGCTAGATATCTGGTTTATATTATTTACCGAGTTTAGCGCGTATCGCCCGCCTTTTGCTTTGAGATTATCAGGCTTGAGTCCAGCTCGAATTTCTCTCCGCTTTTAGTCTGCAGATAGTAAAATTTACCCAGAGCCGATAGGACTTTGACGTTGTAGAGCTTTACGGTGTCGTCTTGCTTCCAAGCGTACGTTTTACAGATGGGAGAGAGATTTATCGCGCTTGCCTTGAGCGAGCCGCTACGATTGCCGTTTTTACCGTACGTTAAAACCGAGTTTTCAAAAACGACCTCATCGCTAGACGCAACGCCTATATCTGCGCCCTTAGCGTCTATAAATTTTATCTCGTCGTTTACTCCGCTAAAAATATACGTCTCGTTGCCGTCTTTTACGGCTAGCTCGGCTTTTTGTTTATTGTACGAGACGATTTGCGCCTTTTGTTTTGCGTAGCAGCCGTCCTTTGCTCCGTCGCCGATGCAGCCGTTTTGATTATTTAGGCAAACGTTTTTTGGCAAAGCGTTTAAGGCGTCTTTTTTGAGCGATAGCATTTTGTAGTTTATATTTCCCAGATCGGCTACTTGGACGATTTTACCGCTCATAACCGCGACGATGACTAAATTTATGATTATCAAAGACCAAAAAATTATCTTAAAATAATCTATATCCTTAGATGTTATAAGCGCACTAAACAAAACGGCGAAAAATGCCATAAAAAGCACTAAAAAAGCGGTAGTAAACCCATCCTCGCTTACGCGGACGTAGACAAGCAGAGCCACCATAAACGGAGTCGCGAAGGATAAAAATCCGTGCGATATCATAAAAAATAAAAGAGGAATGTCAAATTTACTGTTTTTAAAGCTGCAAAGTAGGCAAAATATGACTATCGCCGCTATAATCAACAGGAAATAAGAATTTAAAAAATCTACCGCGCTCGGGCAAAAATATCCTGCACCGACAAATGCTATGCCTGCAAGCGTAGCTATCAGATAAATCGCGTAAAAAGGCGTTTCGTTTTTTTCGCCGCCGTCGTAAGAAACGATCAAAACTAAATGCAAAGCAGGAAATATATATAAAATAACAAATAAACCAAAACCTGATATCGCTAGCGCGCTAAGTAACGAAAAGATGCTGTCGCTGCCGGATACCGAGAAAAATCCGACATTTTGCGAGAAGATAAAATATATTATAAATGTAATCAGCCCCAAAAGCGCGATTAGAATCTGATAGTATTTTTTCACGCGGCAAATTTGCTCCGAGACGAAAAGCTTGATACGCTTTTGATTATATACTTCGTTATATTTTTTGTAAACGTCCGAATCGCGGCTTAATTTATCCAAATTCGCAAGCAAATTTACCTGGCGATAAATTCTGTCGTTTAGCTCATCTATATCCGCAGCCGTTTGCGAATAATTATCGCAGCTAAGGTTTTCAAATTTAGCCAGTCTATCTTTTAACAGACCGATTAGTCCCAAGACGTCCTTGTCGCACTCTTTATTTTTAAGCGTTTTGATAAAATCGCCGTACTCCTTTATGGCGCTATTTTTTTCTTGGATTAACTTTTTAAAATTATCCATTAAATTTACTTCAAATTTTTAAAACTAATCGGCAACTCCAAATTTAACCCCTTCACGAGTCTAATGCACTCTTGCAGATCGTCGATACTTTTGCCGCTTACTCGCACCTCTTCGCCGCGGATTGCCGCAGTTACTTTTAGCTTTGCGTCTTTGATCGCTTTGGTGATTTTTTTCGCGTTTTCGCTATCTAGGGTGTCGTTTAGCTTTAGCGTCGCTTTGATGTTTCCGCCGCTAGCACTCTCGCGTTTGCTTTCAGACACGGCTACGGGCGGGATGTTTCGCTTGATGAGCTTTGAGATCACGATGTCTTTTAGGGCGTCGATTTTGTTGTCGCTAGAGCTAAGAAGCGTGATGATTTTTTCCTTTTCGTTTAGCTCTGCCTCGGCCGCAAGCCCCTTAAAATCATATCTCGCCGCGATCTCTTTTTTTGCCGTCTCTAGCGCGTTTTTGACATCCATCATATCGACCGCCGCGCTTATATCAAAACTATGCTCAGTTGCCATTTTTATCCTTTCAAAAATTCTTTTATATTTTCTACGATCATCGCTACTAGCCGCTGCCTAGCCTCAAAGCTCGCCCACGCCACGTGCGGAGTAAGTATCAAATTTTCCTTGTTTTTGATACGAAGCAGCGGATGATCCGCGCGCATAGGCTCGGTCTCTAGCACATCCGAGGCAAATCGCAAATTTCGCCCGTCTATCGCGCGAGCTACGGCGCTCTCATCAACGATGCCTCCGCGTCCGAAGTTCATCAGTATGGCGCCCTCTTTCATCAAATTTAGCTCCCGCTCTCCGATCAAATTTCGCGTTTTTTCGTTTAGCGGAGCATGGATGCTCACGATGTCGCAGCCGCTTAAAAGCTCGTCTAAATTTAGCCTTTTAAACTCCGCGTTTGCGTTTGCGCCGCTAGTGGAGTAGTAGCTCACGCTCGCACCAAATGCCGCCGCGATGCGCGCCACGCCTCTGCCGATCTCGCCAAGGCCTATGACGCCAAAGCTCTTGCCCGCTATCTCGCCGATACTGCGGTCTAAATTCGTAAAAATTTCGCTCTTCGCCCACTCGCCGCTTTGCGCGTAGTTATCGTAAAATTTGATGCGATTGGTTAGCGCAAAAAGGCAAGCAAAAGTATGCTGCACGACGCTAGCCGTCGAGTAGCCAGCGACGTTTTTCACCGCGATGCCTTTTGTCGCGGCGCACGCGAGATCGACGTTGTTCATACCTGTCGCGCTTATGCAGATTAGCTTTAAATTTGACGCGTCCATCGTCTCTTTGTCGATCACGACTTTGTTCGTGATGACGACGTCCGCGCCTTTTAGTCGCTCTACGCGCTCGGCCGCGGCGGTCGTCTCAAAGCTAACAAACTCGCCGAACTGCCCAAAAACGTCCAAATTTACGTCGCTTCCAAGCGTCGCGGCATCGAGGCAGACTATTTTCATTTTACGTCCTTATTTGATAAAGTGCCCCACGAATTTGGAGTAGTTATCTAAAATTTCGCCGCCTCTGCGGTATCCTAGCGCGCACGCCTCGTAGGCGAAAAACACGCCAGCTTGGTAGCTATTTCCGGCGGCGTCTTTGTTAAATTCGTAAAATTCCTGATAGATCGCGCGGTTTTGATCATAGTCGCCGCCGTTTTGCAAGCTCACGCTACCGTCAGCCTCTATCACGCTCACGTTTGCGCCCTCTCGTCCGAAAACCGGCTTTTTCACGCATTTTTTGCCCGCGATCGGCTTGTCGCTAGCCTGCAGCAAAAGCGGGTGATTCGGGTATAAATCCCATAAAATTTTCAAGATGCCTTTGCTTTGGAAAAGCAGCGTGTATGCGGGATTTAGGATGATGGCTTTTTGATTTTGGACGATGTTTTTTAGGATGATGGCTAGCTCGCCTTCCTGCACGGCGATGTCCTCCCACGGCACGAGCTTAAACCAGTACTCGTAGTTTTCTCCGTCAAAAAACACGCCCTCCTCGTCGTTAAATACGACCTCGTGGACGTAAGCAAACGCCGTGTGAAAGCCCGCCTCCTCGGCGATATACTGCAGTAGCTTCACGGTCTGCTCGTCCTCGCTACTACCCGCAACCGAGCTAAATAAAATTTTCCAACCCTCGTAGTGCTCGTTAAAACTCTCGGTCTCCTCATCTAGCGTCACCAGGCGCCTAAAATTTTGCTTTAGGGCGTCATAAAGGTCGTTAAACTGCGCGCTCTCGTCCATGCGGTTAAATTTGAGCGCCGCCCACTGGATGATCGCCGTCTCAAACACGGCCGTCGGGGTGTCGGCGTTAAATTCGATGAGTTTTATCGGCTTGCCGTCTAGGCCGCCTGCAAGGTCAAATCTACCGTAGAGATGCCAGTGCACGTCGTTTTCCCAGCTTTCGCGCACTAGATCTACGAGGTTAAACGGGATGCCGACCTCGTGGTAGAGGTTGTTGTCGATGATGTGCTGGGCGGCTGCGACGAACATATCGTATAGCTCGTTTGCGGCGTTGTAGTAGGCTTCAGCCTGCGCCTCGCTAACCTCGACTAGCTCGTCTGCTACGTAGTCGCTGCCGTCTGGGTCGGTGTGCCACGTAAAGCCGATCTCGCCTAAAAATTCGCTATTTAGCGGTTCGATTTTTTTTAAATTTATCATTTTATCCTCCGAAACTTGAGCTTGAACTTGAGCTTGATCCGCCGAAAAATCCGCTCTTTCCGCCGCTTGGTTTACTTGCCGAGCTCGTGGCTTTGGCTTTGTTAAAGCTATCTACGCTCCTTGAATAGGCGCTTGGGTTTTTATACGCGCTTTGGCGCTGCGACTGATAGCCGGGATTATTAAAGAGCTTGTTACCTATCCAGCTGCCTATGATCGCGCCCGCAGCCGAGGCTAGAAGCGTCTCGCCAAGGCTCATACCGCCGCTGCTTAGCTGCGCGTTTTGAGCGTTTGAGCCGGTTAAATTCGACGTTCCGGCGTCGATTTTGGCGTTTTCCTCGGCGATTAGCTTATCCATCTCCTCTTTGCTTAGCACGCGCTCGGTGCCGTTGATGTCCTTTAGCACGACGCGAGTTTCGCTGCTTGGATACTCTTCTAGGACTTTATATTTGCCGGGCGCGGTTTCTTCGATGATGACGAACGCTCCCGTTTTTTGCGCCGCTTCGTTTAGCGCGCTACCGTCATTGTTATTTGCTCCGCCGTTATCGTTGCTGCCGCAGCCGGCCAGCCCTGCTATCACGACCGCGCCAAATCCGCCGACCGCAGCGTAGCTTGCTACTTTTTTTATACCTTTAAAAACTCTCATTTTTTATCTAGCTCCTTTGAAATTTTCTTACTTTTTACCATTATAACGCCTTTTTTAAATTTGATAAATTTTGATTTTCCGATGTTTTTTATGATTTTATTTTGCGTTTTTTTAAGGCTCTTGCCGCTTAAATTTTGCGATTTTAAAAACTCGGCTAGGCTCGTCCATTTACCCTCGTTTTCAGGCTTGCTCTCGACGAATTCGACGTCGATAGGAGCTACGTACTCGCCGTTTTGACGCGCTAGCAGCGGACGCTCGAGTATATTTAAAAAATTTCTAATTTTCTCGTCGCGCTCGCGGTAAATTTGAGCGATTTCGGTTTTATTATTTAGCAAAATTTGCTCTTTTTCGCGAAAAAGCCTCTCTTTATCGGCTTGCAAATTTTGATTTTGTTCTTTTAGTTCGCTAATTTGCGAGAGCAGAAATTCGTTCACGTCAAATTCCCCCGCCTTTGATTTTTTGGATTTCGCGCTTTTAGCTGATTTTTCGGTAGATGTTTTTGGCGGCTGATTTGGCGCTAAATTTGCCGCCGCATCGGTCTCGTATCCGTCCAAAAGCACGTATTTTACGCCGTCTTTTTCAAAGGTTTTTAGCGTGCCGCGACGAATGCGGTTGTAGACTGCTTCTTTGGTTACGCCTAAGATTTCCGCAGCCTCGCTCACGGGCACTTTGGACATATTTTTCCTTTGATCGTTAAATTTGGCGTAGATTATGGCAAATTTTGGCTTTGATGCGAGTTAAACGGGAGTTTAAATAAAAAAGGCCGCCGAAGCGACCCTTTTGGTTAGAGCTTTGACTCGTAGCGTCTAAGCATATATAGACGTTTAAGCATTTTCTTGCGAGCCGCGATTTTTTGTTTTTTGCGGATCTCTGTCATAGGCTCAAAAAAGCGTCTTGCGCGAACTTCAGTCACGACAAGGTTCCTGTCGGTTTGCTTTTTGAACTTTCTGTAAGCTTCGTCAAAAGACTCGTTAGGATGTACCTTAATACCAGGCAACGTCCTCACCACCTTTCATTTAAAATAGACGGCGATTATAGTTTAAATTTTATAAATTTAAGCTTTGCCGGCCGCCGAAAATGCGGATTAGGAAAAATATGTAATTAAGGATTTTAATACGCGATTAAGGCATTAATCTTATAATCTCGCTATTTTGCAATTAGGAAAAATAATGACCAAAGAAGAGTATAAAAATTATTTCAAATTTGCCGGCAAGCGCTACATCGCCTACATCCTGCTAACCTGTACCGCGCTGATTTTACCTTTTATAACTATCGGCGGAAATCATTTTTTTTTACTGAGCTTTGAGCGCAGCGAACTGCATCTATTTTTTGCCAAATTTAACGTCCAAGAGCTGTTTTTGATGCCTTTCGTGCTAATTATTTTTTTTATTTTTATATTTTTTATGACGAATTTAGGCGGCCGCGTCTGGTGCGGCTGGAGCTGTCCGCAGACGATATTTCGCGTTATTTACCGCGACCTTATACAAACTAAAATTTTAAAAATCCGCAAAAATATTTCAAACAAACAAACGCCTACCGAAAACGGCGTAAAAAATGCGCTTGCAGTCGCGATCTGGAGCGTTTTGGCTTTTATCGCGGCGGCGAATTTTCTCTGGTTTTTCGTCCCGCCGCAGGATTTTTTGGTTCAAATTTTAGACCCGGCCGAGCATAAAATTTTACTCGGAGCTTGGATTGTTATCGCTGCGTTTTTGATATTTGACGTAGCGTTTTTGGGCGAAAATTTTTGCATTTACGTCTGTCCGTACGCTAGAGTGCAGTCCGTGATGATAGATAACGACAGCGTGCAGGTCATCTACGACGAGGCGCGGGGCGGTAAAATTTACGACGGGCAAACCAAACTCTGGAAAAAACCGCCGGAGCCGCAAAACGAGTGCACCGGCTGCGAAGCCTGCGTGAAAATTTGCCCGACGCACATCGACATCAGAAAAGGCATGCAGCTAGAGTGCATCAACTGCCTCGAGTGCGTGGATGCCTGCACGAAAACGATGTCGGGGCTAAATTTGCCTAGCCTAATTAGCTGGACTAGCTCAAATTCGCTAAAAACCAAGCAAAAGGTTCGGTATTTGCGCTTTAAAACCATCGGCTACTGCGCCGCCATCGCTATCGCCGCCGCAGCACTCGCGCTAATGAGCGCCAAAAAAGAGAGCATGCTGCTAAACATTAACCGCACGAGCGAGCTATATAAGATAAATAAAAGCGGCGAGATCGAAAACGCTTACGTGTTTTTGTTTGAAAACACCGACGCGCACGCGCACGAGTTTTACTTTGACGTTAACGCAAACGATGCCGATATCAAAATAAAACGCCCAAAAAGTAACATTGCCTTAAACGCGGGCGAAAAGAAGAAAATCGTAGTCGTATTAACGGCTCCTAAAAATGCCGCTAGACCCGGTAAAAACGCAAATGCAAAGATAACTATACGCGCCTATGCCGCAGACGAAAAAGAGAAAATCAACATCACAAGAGAGACTATTTTTGCATACCCGAGGGACTAAAAATCATATTTTTATTGTATAATCCTTAAATTATAATTTTAATTTTTTAAAGGTATGCAATGAACGGGAAAATCACGCAAAGAAGCGCCGAAAGAAAAGAAAAATTTATCCAAGCCGGTATGGAAATTTTCCTCGAAAAAGGCTATGAAAACACGAGTCTAACGGATATAATCAAAAAAAGCGGCGGGTCGCTGGCTAGCGTTTATAAATTTTTTGAAAACAAGGAAGGTCTTTTTCGCGCTATCGTAGAACGCGGATTTGACGACTTTAGAACGCAGATAGATGAGAAAATCGACCTGAGTTTATCGCATAAATTGGAGGATTTTTTAATCAAATTCGCCTCTATATTTTTCGACATAATCTGCGACAAAGAAACGACGCTAATTTCAAGAGTTATGATGAGCGAGGGCGCGAAAAACGACGGTATGCTCGGCAAGGCGTTTTTGGAGCAAATTTTAAGTAAATTCGATAAAGTTTTGATAGATTTTTTCGAGCGCGAAGATATAAGAGTCCAACTAAATCCATGTATCTCTCCTTACGTCGCAGCCAAGGCGTTTGCCGCAGTCGTTAGAGAGCCTTATCATTATAATGCTATTTTGCTAAACGAGGACATAACGCTAAGCGCAGAAGAGCGCGAAGAGCACGTAAAAACGCGCATAGATATGTTTTTGCACGGCGTAAAAAAACGCTAAATTCTACTCTCTAAAATTTGACTTTTCGTGTAAATAAGAGTAAAATAGCCGACTTTATTTGTAACAAATATTATATACCAAATTTTTGTATAATATCCCAAAAAATTAAAGGCAAATTTATGAGAAATTTTAAAATCCTTTCGATTTTGTTATTGGCGTCGCTGCTTTTTACGGCATGCTTTGATAGTAACGATAAAAAAGGCGCGGCCGCAGCGGGGCAACAACGGCAAATGCCGCCGTCAAAGGTCGATGTATTCGTAGCTAAAAAATCAGACGTGCCGATCAGCTTTGATTACACCGCGACCCTAACGAGCCAACAAGACGTAATCATCTATCCTAAAGTAAGCGGAACGATAATCAAGCAGTTTTTTAAACCGGGAGACAACGTAAAAGCCGGCGACAAGCTATTTTTGATAGATCCCGAAAAATACCAAGCAAGCTACGACGCGCTTGAAGCCGCTATCGGCGTAGCAAACGCAAATTTAAAAAACGCTCAAACCGAATTTAATAGAATCTCAAATTTATATAAGAAAAACGCCGTTTCGCAAAAAGAGTACGACGCGGCAGTTTCGGCGCTTGAAATCGCAAATGCAAATTTACTAAGCTCCAAAGCCAGCGCCAAAAGCGCAAAAATAGATCTAGGTTACACGAGCATAACCGCGCCTTTTGACGGCGTTTTGGGCGATAATCTAGTAGACGTGGGCTCGCTAGTCGTAGCAAACACGACTCAGCTAGTACGCCTAACCAAAATCAACCCGATCGAGGCGCACTTTCATATCTCCGACGTAGATAACCTAAACCGCGTCAAAATGCAAGAAAGCGGTCTATGGGCGCAAACAAACTCGGACGCCGTACTAAAAGTCGGTCAGGGAGAGTTTAACGGCAAGGTAAATTTTATCGATAACGTCGTAAATACGAATATGGGCACAGTTTTAGCCAAGGCTGAATTTAACAACGACGAGGGTAAGCTACTACCGGGCATGTTCGGCCACGTGAC
Organism: uncultured Campylobacter sp.; assembly: GCF_963526985.1. Classification (NCBI taxonomy): domain Bacteria; kingdom Pseudomonadati; phylum Campylobacterota; class Epsilonproteobacteria; order Campylobacterales; family Campylobacteraceae; genus Campylobacter; species uncultured Campylobacter sp. The sequence continues at coordinate 10,218 of NZ_CAURPW010000014.1, read as the reverse complement.
AATGGGCGGATTTTATCAAAAAGATGGCTTTAAAATCCCTCAAGCAGCGCTCCAGCAAACCGACGTCAAGACCTACGTACTAGTCGTAGAGGACGGTAAAGTAGCCTCCAAGGACGTAAAAATCACCTACCAAACCAAAGACGCCGCAGTCGTTAGCGAGGGGCTAAACGAAAATGATAAAATCATCTTAAACAACTTCCTAAAAATCGGCGTAGGCGCGCCCGTCGAGATAGATAAGGATCTAACCGAAAGCTTTGGCAAGGGCGTAAATTTAGAGCCTAAGGCCGAGCAAGAAAAGGCTAAGTGATGTTTTCTAAATTTTTCATTGACCGCCCGATATTCGCCACCGTCGTATCTATCATCATAGTTATCGCGGGTGCGATGGCGATAAAGGGGCTTCCTATCGAGGAGTATCCCAAGCTAACCCCGCCTCAAATTTCAGTTAGCGCCACCTACACGGGCGCTGATGCCCAAACTATCGCCGACTCCGTAGCTAGCGCGATAGAAGATCAGATAAACGGCGTAGAAAACATGCTCTACATGCAAAGCACTTCAAGCTCGAGCGGCTCGCTAAGCATCAATGTTTATTTTAAAATCGGCACCTCAGCCAAACAAGCCACGATCGACGTAAACAACCGCGTCCAAGCCGCGCTCTCAAGGCTACCTCAAGAGGTGCAAAACATGGGCGTAACCGTGCGCGAACGTAGCAGTTCGATCCTAGAGGCTATAGGCTTTACTAGTCCGAAAATGAACTCCATCGAGATGTATAACTACGTAAATTTAAACATAGCAGACGAGATCAAAAGGGTTAACGGCGTAGGCGATACCGTGCTAATCGGTACCAAAGAGTACTCGATACGAATTTGGCTAAAGCCCGATTTGCTCGCTTACTACAAGCTAACTCCTAGCGACGTAATCGCCCAAGTAAAAATCCAAAATAGCCAATACGCCGCCGGTAAGATAGGCGAGCAGCCGTCAGACGGCGATAATCCTTACGTTTATTCCGTTCGCACGGGCGGACGACTCAAAAATGCCGCACAGTTTGGCGATATAATCATCAAAAGCGCGGACGGCGCGACGCTAAAGCTAAAAGACGTAGCGACAGTGGAGTTAGGAGCGGCTAACTACGCCAACGACGCGATGCTAAACGGTAAAGACTCTATACCGCTTCTAATCTTTATGCAAAACGACGCTAACGCCCTAGCCACGGCACAAGCAGTAAACGCAAAGCTAGACGAGCTAAGTAAAAATTTTCCCGAGGGATTTACGCACACGATCGCGTATAATCCGACCGAATTTATCGAAGTCTCTATCCATGAGGTCGTAAAAACCTTTATCGAGGCGATGATCTTAGTTCTCATCGTTATGTATATGTTTTTAAAGAGCTTCCGCGCTACCGTCATCCCGATGCTAGCCGTTCCCGTGTCCATCATCGGCACCTTTGGCGGACTGTACGCGATGGGATTTAGTATAAATTTAATCACTCTTTTTGCGCTTATCCTTGCTATCGGTATCGTCGTGGACGACGCCATCATCGTTATCGAAAACGTGGAGAGAATTTTACACGAGGAAAAAGACATCACCGTCAAAGAAGCGACATATAAGGCGATGGAGGAGGTACAAACCCCCGTCATCTCGATCGTGCTGGTTTTATCCGCCGTTTTTGTTCCGGTTTCTTTTATGGAGGGTTTTGTCGGCGTGATCCAGCGCCAGTTTGCGCTCACTCTGGTTACTTCGGTTTGTATTTCGGGCTTTGTCGCACTTACGCTTACTCCGGCACTTTGCGGCGTTATGATAAAAAAACAAGAGAGTAAGCCGTTTTGGTTCGTGCAAAAATTTAACGACTTTTTCGACTGGAGTACGAAAATTTTTACCGCGGGCGTTGCAAAAGTGCTTCGTCACGTGATAATCAGCCTTATTTTGATAGGCGTCATGGGTTTTGCGACTTACGAGCTGTTTAAAAAAGTTCCTAGCGGCCTCGTACCGTCCGAAGATAAGGGCGCGTTAATGGTTATCACTTCGTTACCGCCGTCAAGCAATATGCTAAAAACCAAAGAAGAGGTAAAAACTATCAGCAACATGATTCTAAGCAATCCAAACGTCGAATTTACGATGGGGTTTGCCGGATACGATATGATCGCGGGCGCGCTTAGAGAAAACTCGGCCATCAGCTTCGTCAAGCTAAAAGACTGGAGCCAGAGAAAAACGCCGGATAGTCAAGCAGACGCGCTAACCGGCCCCTTTAACGGTATGCTTTGGGGCTCGAAGGAGTCGATGAGCTTTGTCGTAAACGTCCCGCCTATCATGGGTCTTTCGATGACGGGCGGCTTTGAGATGTATCTACAAAATAAAAGCGGCAAAAGCTACGCCCAGATCGAAGCCGACGTGAAAAAAGTAGTGGCCGCGGCAAATGCGCGCCCGGATCTAACCAGCGTGCGCTCGACGCTAGAGACTAATTACCGCCAGTTTAAAATCGACGTCGATAGGCAAAAAGCCCAGATGTTCGGCGTGAGCGAGAGCGAAATTTTTAGCGCGATAGGCTCAACCTTCGGTTCGTATTACGTCAATGACTTCAACCTTTTCGGTAAATCCTACCGCGTCTACGCTAGAGGCGAAGAGGGCTTTAGAAACAACCCCGAAGACTTGCGTAAAATTTACGTCCGCTCAAGCGGCGGTGAGATGATACCGCTAAACTCGGTCGCAACTCTAACTAGAATTTTGGGTCCCGATATCGTGGATAGATTTAACCTTTTCCCAGCGGCCAAGATCCAAGGCGACCCAAAACCGGGCTACACATCGGGAGACGCGATAAAAGCGATACAAGAGGTGGTCGAGCAGACGCTAAGCACGGAGGAGTACTCCATCAGCTGGGCGGGTACGGCGTATCAGGAGGTTAGCTCGCAAGGTACGGGCTCTACGGCGTTTATATTCGGTATGATTTTCGTATTTTTGATCCTAGCGGCGCAGTATGAGCGCTGGCTCATCCCGCTAGCCGTTATCACGGCCGTTCCGTTTGCGGTTTTTGGCTCGCTAGTCGCCGTTTGGGCTAGAGGGCTAACAAACGACATTTATTTCCAGATCGGACTACTGCTTCTCATCGGTCTATCGGCTAAAAACGCGATCCTTATCGTAGAATTTGCGATGCAAGAAAGACTAGCGGGCAAGAGCGTATTTGACGCGGCCGTTAATGCTGCAAGGCTTCGCTTCCGCCCGATCGTCATGACCTCGCTCGCGTTTACCCTGGGCGTTTTTCCGATGGTTATCAGCACGGGTGCCGGCGCTGCGTCTCGCCACTCTCTAGGCACGGGCGTGGTCGGCGGTATGATAGCTGCCACTACGATAGCGATATTTTTCATACCGATGTTTTACTATCTGCTAGAAAAGCTAAACAACAAAGTCTGGGATAAAAAACCAAGCCGAGCACAGGAGATCAAAAATGTATAAAATTTTAACTTTAGCCGCGGCGCTATTTTTAGCAGGCTGCTCGTTTCGACCCGAGATACCCGAGGTCGATACGAAATTTGAATCTACGTATAAATTTGAAACTAGCGACATCAAAGACGAGTGGTGGAAGGAGTTTGGCGACGAAAACCTAAACGCTCTCGTAGCTAGCGCGCTAGAGAAAAATACCGACCTTCGCACGGCTTATTTAAATTTACAAAAAGCGGCTGCAAGCCTAGGCGTCTCTGAGGCCGATCTTTTTCCTAGCATAAATTTAAACGTCGGCTACACAAAAGCAAAAAGTAGCGGCGAAACCTACACCAAACAGCCTCAAACGCGCTACCGAAACTCTGAGGTAAATTTAGGCCTTAGCTACGAGATAGACCTGTGGGGCAAGGTGAGAAACAGCATCGAGTCGGCTAAAGCCAGCCTAAATGCGACCAAGCTCGACTATGCCACCGCGCGTCTTAGCATAAGCTCTAGCGTGGCTAAAAGCTACTTCGCGCTCGTGGCTCTAAATATGCGCGAAGCCGTGTTAAAAGACACGCTAAAAACCTATGAGGAGACGTTGGCGCTTCGCAAAACGCAGCTTGATCTAGGCGGTATAAACGAGACGACCTATCTGCAAAGCAAAGCCGCCGTCGAAAGCGCCAAAGTAAGCCTATTAGAAGTGCAAACCTCGCTATCTCAGGCTCTAACGTCAGTAGCGATACTAACGGGTAAATCAAACGACGAGATCCTAAGCGGCGCCGTGCAAAGCGCTAAAATGCTACCTAAAGAGCCCGAAGTGAGTGCAGGCGTGAGCGCGGACATACTACTGCGCAGGAGCGACGTAGCTAAAGCCTACGCCGATCTAAACGCCACTAACGCGCTAATCGGCGTCGCAAAAGCCGACTATCTGCCATCCATCTCGCTAACAGGGCTTTTTGGATTTTCTAGCGTGGATTTTGAAAATATATTTGTCGGCAACGCCAACACGTGGAGCATAGGCGGCACTTTGGTGCAGAAAATTTTCGACTACGGTAGAACCAAAAACAATGTCCGCATCGCCGAAACCAACGAGCAAATCGCGGCCGTAGCCTATGAAGCTGCGATCAAAAAGGCTCTTGGCGAGGTTAGAGACGCGCTAAATAATCGCAAAAACGCCAAACTAACGCTAAATCAGGTCAAAGAGCTCCTGCTCTCGCAAGAAAAAATCTATCAGCTAGCCAAGGATCAGTTCGAGGAGGGCTACACCGGGCATCTGGAGCTACTCGACGCGCAGCGCAACCTGCTTTCGGTTAGACTGCAAGTTATCGCGGCGAATTTGAGCCTCATCGACTCAGTCGTGGATGTCTATAAGGCGTTTGGCGGCGGATTTAAAGCCGAATAATTTTACTTTTTGGCGGAGCTTTTCCGCCATTTTTCCTGAGCGATTTTTTAAATTTTGCAAGTGCAGATTAGCAAACCGAGCCGCAGTTTTTAAAATAAGATTTAACCAAACTTAAGCGGATTTTTCTTATTAATTTTAAAGATTTTGATATAAGTTTTCATGCGTAGTCCTAGCGCCGCATCTAAGCTCAACCCCGCTAAGCTCGTAGCCGCGACTTGAAAAACTACAAACGCATCAAGGCTAATCGCCTATCTTTTTTTAAAGAAAACGGCGTCTTAATAGCGGCAAAAACGCAAGTTTGATCGTTTTTCTAAATTTTAGTAAATTCCGCTATTTTTCTACTTCAGATAAAAATATCATAAAAATTTCTCTCAATTTCTTCTATGAAATTTGGGAGCGGATTTAAATTTTACGCCGCAGCGCGTCAGGTTTGACGCAAACGTCAAGCGGTCAAAATCGTCAAGTTGCGCTGCTGTTTAAATTTCGCCTGCTTTGAAATTTAACCCAAATTTACAGTCAAATTTGATGATGGATAACGCGCCGAAGTTTGGCTCAAATCCAGCCGCAAAACTCGCTTTCAAAATTTGGCTAAATTTACGGGCGGTTTTGTTAAATTTGACTACCAGTAAGAGCCTTTTTGTCTGATGTAATATTTTTATCAAAGGTCATATTTTTGAACGTCTATCCATATAGTTGTTTGCATCTTTATCCTTTATTTATTAATTTTGTCTGGAGGTATCATCCAAAATATCTTTCTTTGTATATCACAAGCTTGATCAAATGTTAAGCTTTCCACCGCATAAACTCTATATAAAAAATATTTTCTCTTTTTTGCTATCCATACTTGTGCCGGAAAAAACGGAAACATGGAATAAGTACGACAATGCGCTAAATCCTCGCTTTTTATAACCGTATCGCCGAAAATATATCTGTTTATAATGGTCCTGTCTCTGTAAATTTCAATGTAGTTAAAAAATATGAGCTTGTACAAAAGCCTACCCAAAAACAAAGAACCCAAGATACCCAGCATCTGCATCCAGCCTCTATAATATATCGCAGTAGGCAAGGCGGGCACGAGTAGGAAAAAGCTGTACGAGATAAAGTCGATCATCACCATGAGCGGATTTCGCCTATCTAGTCTGTAAAGTAGCTCCGGCTCTTTGTTTTCTTTGCCCGGACTTTCGTTCATATCCTTCGCCTAAAGTCAAATTTTAAATTTATCCAGCCTAATTTTATGCAAACGGCAAGCGGTTAAAATCGTCAAGTTACGCTGCCGTTTAAATTTATGCCTACCTTCAAATTTGACCTAAATTTGCATTCAAATTTGCTTGCTCGTTCGGTCAAATTTAACCTGCACTCCCGCTTAGTCGCAGCCAAATTTACCTAAAGCTTATCTGCGCATCGTCCGTGCCGTCGTCAAGCGAGATGTTGTAGCCGCCGGTATTTGGCGGGCGTTTATAGATATCTTGCGGGTCGATATTTAGCACCTCGTCGCTGAAAAACACGCATTCGCGCTCGCCCGTATCCACGTCGCGCACCCAGATTTTGCCGTCGTCCACGATCTCCTCGTCAAACTCTATCACGCGGTTTTCGTAGATTTTGCCTAGCAGTCGCTCGTGCAGGCGGTTCTCTCGCTCAAACTCTAGTTGCGCTTGCAAGCACTCCGCCTCGTCGATGAAAATAGGCTCTAGCGCAATCTTGTCGCCCTCTAGCACGCACTCGAATTTCTCCAGCGTAGAGCAGTCCACCTCGCTGCCGCCCAGCCTCACGACGTCTTTGTTGCGCATGAAGTAGCGGTTGGTGAGGTTGCCCATCAGCGCCTCGTACGCCGTGCCGCCGATCGCGCGCTTGAGTAAAAACTCGTTTTGAAACGCCAGCACCAGCTCCACCTCGCACTCGCGCAGGATCTCTTCGTTTAGCTCGGTGTTCTCGCTTAGCAGCTTCGCCGACTCGTCGAGAAATAAGCTAATAGGCCTTTTTTGCTTCATCGTTACGCGCTTTAACAGCTCTGGCAGAAAGCTGTTTAGCAGGAAGCTCAGCGCGCTTTTGTCGCAGCTAGCGGCGTTAAATATCACGATCTTGCCGCTATTTAGCAGCCCTGCGATACTCGCGTCGCCCGCAGCGCCGTCTCCGTCACCGTTTAGCGAGTCGTCGTTCATGAGGCCAAGAAACGGCGACATCATCATCGAGTAGTTGCGAAAATCGTCTCTCGTGCGCTCGTCTCCGATGTCCTTGTAGCGGCTCGTCGCGTCCAAAAACTCGTCCGCGGTGGCCAAAAACGCGCGGTTTATCATTATCGTCTCGCGGGTAAAATTTAGCGTCGAGGAGTCGAGATTGTCGCAGATGAGGCTCAGCGCGTCTTTAAACTCGAGCATCTTTTCTAGGTCTTGCGAGAGGCGCAGTATCGTTGCGACGTCGAAGGTAAAATCCCGCGCGAGCGTGCGCACGTCGGCGTAAAAGGCGTCCGTGTAGCAGTCCTTTAGCGGCGTGATTTTTTTAGCAAAAATTTTAAGCGCTTTTAGCACCTTAAAAAACTCCGTCGCGATGCTCGAGCCAAACTCTTCCCAAAATTTTTCCCTCGACTCCATCGGCTTTTTCACGCAGTTTTTAAAGTCTCGCGGCTTCATCGAGGCGATGAGATTTATCGGCGCGTCCAGCCTCGCTCCTACGCTCACGACGTCTTTTAGACGCCCCGCTCTGCGCGCTAGAGCCTTGATTTTGGCGCTCTCGCCGCCTTTATAATCCACGGCAAATACCGCGTAGTCTTTTTGCATGCGGTCAAGCAAATTCGGATATATCATCGCCGTCGTCTTGCCGCTGCCCGTCTCTCCGATGACGGCTGCGTGCGTGAAGTCGCTAGGTATCAGCGCGCCTTTTTTCTCCGCATTTTCCCGCGTTCTCGTAAATCCCATTATTTTTTGCATATTTTTCCTTATCGGGGGCGATTGTAACGAAATTTGGTTTAAAGATTTAAATTTAGCGGGGCGGCGAGCGGATTAAATTTTAGCTAGGAGCATGCAAAACCCGCGCCGCAAAAATGCCTGGCGTAAACCTAGCGTCAAATTTGGGCTAATAAAAACGGACTAATTTTAGTCTGCTTTTTTGCAAACGGCGGCTGAGTGCGTGAGTAGATCGTGTAAATTTAGCGCGTCCTTGCGAAAAAAACAGAGGCAAAGCCCTACGATGCTAACTCCTGCGATCAAAAAGCAGGCGTAGCGGAGCAAAACGCGCGCAAAACTAAGCTTGCGGCCGCTGCGCAGATCGATGAGATAGATGTTTTGCGAGCGGTAGCCCGGAGTCTGGGCCTTGATCGCAAAAAAGGTGCAGCAGATAAGGCCGACTGCGAGATTTGCCGCAAATATCGCGGCTTGGTTGCGCGAAAATTCGTCCTTGCCGCCCAAAAAAACATAAGTCGTAAGGTAATATATCGGCATGCCGATCAAAAAAAGATCGATTATAAAGGCCTTTGCTCGCGCGCCGATGCCGGCTAGTCGCGCTTTTTGTTTAGCCAAATTTACTCCTTTTTTCGCTTTATTTTGGGCGCTAGTTTTGGATTTCGAGCGTCAAATTCGCTCGCCTGCGCCCAAATTTATACGCCACTACTTTGTTGTGGCGATTTACGGCCTACTTTTACGAGCTCTCGTTTCCGTTCAGTAAATTTATGGCTCGTTTCCGCGCGCCCGCCGCTTGCACCGCCTTATCAGCCGACCTTGCTTCGCTCATAAACTAGGCTTTTGCCGCCAAATTTGCATATCTTGGCGCGGTGCAATCTTTATGGGTTCCGCCGCCTTTTGTTTGTTTTTTGCCTACGCAGCCGTTTAAGACAATCGGTGATTTCCGCCCAGCATGTTTTTGCTAGGCCTGCTTGCGCTTGATTTATCGTCCGCCCCGCATCGTTTATCAAGCCGTAAGCAAAACTCGGCATTTATCTTGTGCCAAGAAGCTATGCGCCGTTTTTGCGGACGTAAATTTGCTCAAATCCAAATTTGACGGTCGTCACCAAAAAAACAAGACGGCGACGCAAATTTAATTTCGCTCCGATCGCGACTTGCAAAAAAACGCAACGGCGGGTTTCGTTTATCGTCAAATTTATCGCTTAAAAATATCGCAAAACGTAACTTGGCCGAGTCGAATTTGATTTGCGATCGGTTTGCGTTCATTGATATCCGCAAAATCCGTCTAAATTTGCGCAACTAAATAAAATAGAGCCGCGAAATTTGGCAAATTTAGTTGCCTCTGCTACCCGGTTTTATCGCCTTGCTTCCGTCGGCGCAAAGAGGGCATTTTGTAGGCTCGTAAATCTCAAACTCAAAGTTGCCCAGCGCGAAAAACGGCTTGTCGGCGGGCAGTTTGGCGCTATCTTTGGCGACGCTGCCCACTAAATTTGCGACCTTGCAAAAGCCGCGATTAGCAAGCGCGGCAAACGCCACGACCTCGCCGCCTAGGCTCTCGATCACGCGCGCAGCCTCCATCGCCGAGCCGCCCGTGGTGATGATGTCCTCGCAGACGATAAATTTCTCGCCCTTTTTCACCTCAAAACCGCGTCGCAGGCTCATCACGCGCTCGACTCGCTCGGTAAAAATAAAGCGTTTTTTCGCCGCGCGAGCTAACTCGTAACCCGCCAATATACCGCCTAGAGCGGGCGAACAGACGCTGTCAAACTCTACGCCCGATTTTTCGATGACAGCAGCTAACTCGTCTGCTAGAGCGCCTGCTAACTGCGGATCCTCAAGAACTTTTGCGCTTTGTAAATAAAACTGCGAGTGGTTGCCGCTGCTAAGCAAAAAATGCCCCTGCAAATACGCGCCCGCGTCCTTGTAAATTTTCTCTAAATCCATCGTTTTTCCTTTGCAAAATTTGGGCGAATTTTACCCTAAGCGCGCTTAAGCTACTATTTCTTGGCTTCGCAAGCCGCATGAGTTGTCTTAAACGGCGGCTTTGATTTTGGGTTTTGGGCGGATGAAGAGTATAGTTTGCTAATTTGCACCTTGCCGATAAAATAAATCTTGTCAAATTTATTCGGTTTCAAACCCCAACGGGGTAAATTTACACTATTTGCGCCATTGATGGACTACTTCAACGCAAATTGTTTCAAACCCCAACGGGGTAAATTTACACGCGGCAAATTTCAAAGGCTTTTACCATTGCTTTTGTTTCAAACCTCAACGGGGTAAATTTACACCAAAGCAAAAAAGCAAAGGCTGGGCTTATGGCAAGAGTTTCAAACCCCAACGGGGTAAATTTACACCCATAAAAAGCCTTTTTTTCTTTGCATTATACGCTGTTTCAAACCCCAACGGGGTAAATTTACACAAAATTTCTCGCGGTCTTGGTTCTTTAGAAAAGGCTTGTTTCAAACCCCAACGGGGTAAATTTACACCCATAAAAAGCCTTTTTTTCTTTGC